>NZ_AP019826.1 GCF_007990525.1 Leptotrichia hofstadii | reverse complement strand
TTTGTTTTAATTATGCCAAAAAAAAAATTAATCTGTCAACTTTGCTTACCCCACTTGAAAAGAAGTGGGGTAACTCCCTATGCAACTTGGGTATCCCAAGTTACTGGAGCAAGGGGGATTCCCCTTGACCCCTTTTTCATTTGAAAAAAATATAAAATAATAGTATTTTCAATGCTTTTTATTGTTTTTATGTATTTGTCAAATAATTGAGAATTTAATAAATCGTATCAAAAAAATCAACTTCAAAAAAATGACTGGGTATGCAGACACTTTTTAGGCTTTGAATACGTGTAACATCTAAGGTATTAATCCAGGCAAAAACTGGGGGAATAGAAGTCTTTTTTTAAAAAAATTATGATTATAAAAAATTTTTCAAAAATTGATTGATGGGTTAAAAGTTATTTTTTCGTTTTAAGACGTTTACAGACACATAGAGAGCTTTGAAAGGTTTTAACGTAGTAAAGGTAGGCTTACATCGTTTGAAGCCCTGTATGGCTCTGCAATCGCTTTTAACGACATATTCAAACTTGACTTTCTCTTTTTTCAAATGAACTCCCCCCTAACAAGGGGGGTGGGGGGGTGTATATATTAGAACAGTAATTATTTTTTTAAAAAAATGATTGCTGTTCAATGATTTATTACTGAAATTTTTGTGATGTGAAAATCTGTTTTTTAACTTGTTTCTTCTTCTCTTGATAATATACATAGTTTTGACAGGATTTTCAAGCAAAAAAAATGCTTTCTAATGCCCATAAAATAGTGCTTTGCTTTCATTTTTCTAAATCTTATTTTTTTCTTAGAACAAAAGAAATGGAACAAGAAAAAACTCCTTGCTTTAGTTTTTGAAAAATGATATAATTAGCTTGCGAAGAAAAAAATATTATTTTATCAAAATCTAAACGAAAGGAGTTTTCTATATGAATTATTTTTTATTTTAAATATTAAATATTAAATATTAAATAATTCCCACGCTTCGTATATAGATTATAGCATAAGATGAAATCAAAATCAAGACAAGTAGAAGAAATTTTACAAAAATTAGAAAAAAAACAATTGACAAAAGAAAAATTAGAGCAATTAGGGTTAAAACATTTCAGTGAAAAAACACTTCAGAGAATCCATGATTGTGGTAATTTCATACAATCAGTTTTGACTGCAGATGAATCTACAGGAAAGGTTGTAAAAGCAAACAGGTGTATGAACCGCTTTTGTCCAATTTGCCTTGCAACCAGGAGCAGAAAGCAAGGATTTGCATTAGGAGTAATACTTGAAACATTGAGAGAAAACTATGATTACAAGTTTTTATTTCTGACATTGACTGTACCGAATGTACCTGGCCACGAATTAATCAAAGAATTACAGAAACAATATGAATCTTTGAAAAGATTTATACAGAGAAAACAATTTAAAAATATAAGCAAAGGATATGTTAGAAAAACAGAAATTACTTACAATCCTAACAGGAATGATTTTCATCCGCATATTCATATGTTAATTGCTGTAGACGAAAATTATTTTACTAGAGAAAATTATGTAAAGCAAGAGACATGGCTAGAAATCTGGAAAAAATGTAAAAGAGATGACAGTATTACACAAGTGCATATAAAAAAAGCAAATGAAGAATCTTTCAGAGAACTTGCAAAGTATGAAGCAAAAGATCTTGAATATCTGAATTATGGTGAAGAAGTGTTTGATGTATTTTTTAAAGCATTGAAAGGAAGAAAAACTCTAACATTTAATGGATGCTTTCAGGAACACAAAAAATTGTTTGAATTAGGAGAATTCGATGATTACATAGAAAAAGATGATAATTATTATGAACTCACTTCATTTCATAGCTATGAAAATCATTTTAAAAAATATAAGCATTTAGAAACAAGAGAGATGACAAAAGAAGAATTAGAAGATTTCAATGACATGGGAATTATGGATGAAGAAATTCTTGAAGATTGATAGAACTAAAAACAAATTAAGAAAGGTGGAACAAAAATGAAAAGAAAAGAAATTTACGAAAAGATATCAGAAATGCATAACATTGAACTAAAACGTTTGCTAAATCTTTATAAAAATAATGAAATTGATTTAGAGACATTAGACAAATTATTTGCTGTTAGAACAGATGAATTAGTGCAACACACAAGAGATTTAGCAAATGCTTGCGATGAAGAACTAGAAGAAAAAATGAATTTTATTATTAATACTATGACAGAAAAATGATTAAAACTTAAGTAGTAAAATAAAGATAATTGCTACTATTCCTATAACAGATGTTTGACAATTATGTTTAAATAATAACAAATGAAAAATAGCCGTAGAACTCTCAAATTTACACGGAAAACGGTCAAGGCATATATTGAATAGGCTTTTGCTTTAAATGTGTTAAAAGAAAATAACAGGCAAAAAAACGGCTATGATGATTTTAGTGTTGTCACATATCTATTATTTCACAACAATTTATAATTGATAAATAAGTTAAAAATGGTAAAATCTAAAATAAAAATTTTTTTAATGAGATAGAAAATTAATAGAATACGCGGATGTAAAATTTAATTAAATTTTGTTGAGACCGTTAGGAAAGGAATTTATATGAGTAAATTATTTTTGACATCATATTTAGCAGGAACGAAAAATTTAGTGAAAGAATTTTTAAAAGATGTACCAGAAAAAGAAATTACGTTTGTTCCTACTGCTTCAAACACTGAAGATTATAAAGGATATGTAGACGAAGCTAAGCAAGCATTTTTGAAATTGGGATTTTCAATAAATATTTTAGATATTTCAAAAACAGAAAAACAAAAAATAGAAAATATATTGAAAGATACAAAAATTTTGTATGTATCAGGTGGAAATACATTTTATCTATTGCAGGAACTAAAACGTAAAAAAATTTTAGATACTATCAAAGACAAAATGTCAAATGGAATGCTTTATATAGGAGAATCGGCTGGAGCGGTTATTACTTCTAAAAATATAGAATACATTCAGATAATGGATAATAAGGAAATTGCTACTGATTTGGATAATTATGAAGCAATGAATATTACAGATTTTTATATTTTGCCACATAATAATGAATTTCCATTTGTCGAAAGTGCAAAAGAAACTATAAAAATTTATGAAAGTAAATTAAATTTACTTCCAATAAGCAATAGTGAGGCAGTTTTTGTAAATGGAAAAGATTTTGTTGTAAAAAATGATGATAAATAAAAATGTGGGAAAATAGAAAGGAAAAAAATGGCAGCAAATTTTGGAAAAAATTATTGTTGTGAGATAATAGATATATGACTTTAAATACTTGCGTTTAATTTTGAAAAGTGATATAATAAATTATACAAAAAACTGTCTGTATGCAGAAGTATAGCGGAAAAAGTACCTTGTTCTTTATTGAATGGGGTATTTTTTTATGATATAATTGTTTTTGCCGTAAGGCTCGCTACCTTACAGCAATTGCATACGGACAGGGGGTGGTCGCAATGGTTCTTTGGGATTTGGCTATTCTGATAGTTATAATCGTTCTGTTTCTGATTTTTAACAATCAGAAATAGTTAAGTTCTAATATCTCATTGTCCTACCTAGCCTACCAGTTGCACCTTTTGGGCTGGTAGGTTTTTTATTGAAATATATCGCAGAATAGCCATAAGACTTCCATACAAGGCAGGAAAAAGGATAAGGCATATATTGGGTAGGCTTTTGCTTTAGATGTGCGAAATATGGAAATGTAGGCAATAAAACGAATATATAAAAATAATTTTTCAAATAAAAAAGGCTCTGTTGTAAAACAGTGCCTTTTGTTTTTCAAATAATTAATTAAAATATTGCTTTTCAGTTAAATTAAAAATATCATTGCTTTTATTTTGCAAATAATATAATTGTTTTTTTGTTTCTGCAAGTTCGTGTTTTAAAATTTTGAGATAATTATTAGCATGCTCAAATTCTTCATCTGTTACTTTTTCTCCAAGATCTAATCTGTTTTTTATTTATATTATTCGATTAAAGTTTTCAGAGTTTCTTTGTTTTGCTTGATTTTCTGATTTATTGTTTGTATTATTCCATCCGATTTTTTCGATGATTTTATTCAAGAATTTTCTTGTTTCTTTAATTAAATCATCATAAATTCTTCTGTTTTTTAATATTTTAAAGAAGTTTATTGCGTCAAGAATTGAATGAAGTCTTATAAATTCTGATGTGTCAGTTTCTTTTATTTCTTCAACAAAGTCGTAAGCATTATCATAACTTTTAATTTCTTCTTCAAAATCTTGCATTAGATAATCAATTGCGTTATTACTCATAACTCTTATGATTTCACTATCTTTAATCACTTGTTTTCCAAATCTTTCTTTCATTTCTTCTTGAAAAAATTCATCATTTTTAAGTGATTCTAGAATTTCTTCACGATTCTGTTTGTTTTCTGAATATAATAGAATTGCTTGTTCTTTAATTTCATCTTCTGTAAAATTACTTTCTCTTGCGATTGTTTGCATTGTTTCAAGTCTAAATTTTTCATCTTTCTTCAGATCATATTTTAATTCTTGTCTTGCTCTTGCTTTTAATGAATTATCATTTTTGAGTTTATTTATTATTTTAGTAATTTCTTGATTTTCTAGTTCTTTTATTTTTTCGTTATTCAGTTCTGCAATCACTTGATTCTTGATTTCATCATTTTGCTTGAGTTCTGATTTTACTTCATTTCTTAATTCTTCAGATTTTTTCAAAGCGATGTATTCTTCTTTCGTATAATCGTGATTCCTGCCTTGTTGTTTTGCATCCATTTCAAAATCTTGAATTACATATTTTTTCATCAACATTTCAGCATTTTCTCTCATAACTTCCTGTAGTCTTGAAAGCCTATTTTGAGTAAATACTCTTGTTTTTGAGCATTGCATTGTCATTCCTTGCTTGAAGCCATATCCAGTCGGGATTGCAATGACATGCATGTGTGGAGAGGCCTCATCTTGATGGATAGTTGCATTTGTAATTAATAGTTCAGGAACTTCTTGTTTTAGAAATTCTAATTGTTCTTTGAATACTTGATTCATTAAATCTCTTTTATTTCCGTTTTCTTTCCAAAATTTCATATCTGCAACTTGAATTATGATTTCAACAGCAACATCTTTTTTCAGATCATTTTCAACTTTATTGAAATAGTCTTTAATGATTCTTTCTTTTTTCGTTTGTTTACTGTTGTATTCATTTACTGCAGTCTTGAAATGATTATTAAAAACTTGCTTAAATTCTTTAAACGTTTTGCAAGCATTTGGAACTAATTCAATAATTTGATTTTTATTGTAATGTAAACTTTCTAAATATTTTCTGTAATTATGATTGTATGCACCACTAATGCTTTTCCGATTCGTTAACGCATGTTTTTTTGATGATACATGCAATGAATAACTCCTTCCCATTTTTTGACTCC
>NZ_AP019825.1 GCF_007990525.1 Leptotrichia hofstadii | reverse complement strand
GATATAATAGCACTGATAATTTCTATGATAATTTATCATTTTTTCAGAAAAATTAGTAAGATAGTGATGTATTCACTACCTTTGCAATGTTGTATTTATTGATTAAATCAATTTTGTACGTTACTTTTAGAAAGTTTTCTAAAAATAAAAGAAATAAAAGCAGGAGTTCCAATAGCAAAAGTAAGTTCAGCAAATTTCTTTGGAGTTTTATATTCCAAAACTATAACACCAAAAGATTTTAAAACTTCAACAATCCATTTGAGAACTTCTAATAAAACAGGCTCTAAAGCAGGAACAAATGTCGCATATGGTGCAAGCCAAAGAAAAATATAACTTGCAAATCCTAAATAAACAGAAATATTTTCGTCCAAGTTTTGAAATATCCTGATATATTCATTTAATCGAGGTTTCAAAAAAATAACTGGAAAATTTTCGATAACAACTTCAAATTCCTCTTCTTGAGTAGAATTGTAAGCGTCAATAGCGGAATTTATAACATTATTCCAGTAATTATGATTTTTTAGATAAATTTCATATAAAATTTTAAGATTTGAACTTATGGATTCAAATTGTCTGTGAATATCGTGAAAATTAATTTGTTTTGCCAAGATATTTAGATTAGTCAAATTAGCAAAACTCATTTGTTGATTGATTAAATTAACACTTTGGAATGCTGAATTATTAATAGCTTCTTGTAATTTTTGAACATTATTCATTGCTAATTGGATTCTTTGAATATTAGGATTATTCATCAATCTTTGAGCAGCTTCCATAGAAGCAAGTGATTTTTAGAATAAGATAATCAACACCTTTCAGTTTTAATATGTTTGGCGATATTATTATAACTCAAAAGGAGGTAAAAATGAAATAAGGGAGGCGTGAGAAATGAATTGAAAAGATATTGCTACAAATAATTTTATCAGCAACAACATCAATAATAACACTGTATATTTTGGCTAGATACTTTAGTTAGTAGCTTTAAAAATCAAAGCGAACCATTTCCAATGATTTATTAGATACCATACAACAATTGTTGTTAAAATACTTGTTAATATTGGAACAAAAATAGAAGTTAATATTTTAAGTGAAAAGATTTTAAGTTCAGTAATAAATTTATTTTACGTTCAATTTTAAAATCTTCAAGAAAGGCAATGCCGTTAGGATTAATTTCAATAATATCGTCATTAATGTTATTGTCGTAATAATTTGAAACATATTCAAAAAATATTATCGATCCTTATATCTAAAACATCTCTTGAATGATGATTGAATCGTTTTAATAAATCGTTATACCTAACTTTTTCTTTCAGAAATATATTTTAATATTTTCAAATCAATAGAGTTCATAGTAGTTCTCCTTTGTTTTGTTGATATTATAACACAAAATCAAAAAAGGAAAAATAAGGAGGCAAGAGAAATGCAAACAAGAGGTACGAATCCTAAGCCGACAACTCCTAGACCGTCAAATCCGAGAATAAAGCAGTTATACATCAATCCAAGAGAAAATATAAAAAGAGTGCATGGTGTAACTTTGAAAGTTTTGAAATTATTGAAGAAGAAGGTGTAACCGAAGATGAATTTGATATAATTGTCAAATCAATTAGAAACGAATTTAAGAGATTGAACGGAAATAGGAACAGAAATGCTGAGTTTAAAATAAAATTTAAAAGGCTTCGTTTGAACGATTTAAAGAAGTGCTTGAAAAATATGTGATTCAAAAGGTGTTTTATATAAAAAAGCACTTCAAATGAAGTGCATACTGTATTTTCATAATTTGATTATATCAAATTTAGTATAATTACTGAAGAGGTGTAGGAAATGAGATTCTCGACATATTTAAACAATGCCAAATGTATGGAGTGGAAAATAAATGCACAGCAAGGAATATTATTTGCTTTATTGTATGAAGCTCCAGCCTGGGCAAAAGAAGAAATAATTGAAAATAAACTTATTATTTTGTATCAAGAAATTTGATACTTGAAGAATTGCCGATGTTTTTTCCGAGTATCACGCATATTACTAAAAAAATATGGACGAAATTATTTAGTTAGTTCGAGATTAGCTGAAATTCTAGGTTTACAATTTGGTGGAAATATACAAGATATTGGAAACAAGACAAAAGGTAAATTTTATTATGACAATGTGACCAAGTTCTATTATGAGTGCATAGCAGACACGAATTTGACTTACAATGATGTTACTAAATTTAGGGCTATTTCTAATAAGCCAATTTCAGATAGGATAGAAGATTTTTCCAAAACTGAAACTAAGTTTATGGCTGAAAAAGGAATCACTCTTTCTAAAAAGGAATTTAGTGATTCTTACTTGGGACAGCAACTATTATCTGACAGGCTCCTTGCCCAGAGGAACTGTCTTAGCTACATTGCCAGCCGGGTATCGTCCAAACGTAAGTATTTCTGCCCCAGTTTTTTTTGGAACAGCAATAACTCGGGAACTATAAGAATAGGGACAGATGGGCGTATAACTTGGGAGTCATCAATCAACTTTCAAGGTACAATTTATGCAAACGTTTCTTATTTCATTAAATAAAAAAACATCAGAGGATAAGGAGGAAAATATAAATGAATGTTGTAATCTATAACAAAAAAAAGTCTCGGAATAATAGCGAGACCGATTATCACTAACTTGGAAGAGTTTAAAAGCAGTCCTAATCTGTTTTACCCAAATTGGGATTCAGAAAAGCATATCTGGAACGAATCAGAATATCAAAATCCAGTTTTGGATAACGGAAATCTAAGAGAGGCGACAAAAGAGGAGCTGTATAAGGCAGAAAAATACACTCTTGCGGATAATGAAATATTTGCAGATGGAGAAGTCAAAACAGTTGAACTATCTGAATGCGAGTATGTTGAAAATAACATCATCAAGTTAAATAGGAAAAAACGCATAGAACAGATAAAAAATGAACTCTATGATATAAGACTTGAATACGATGTTGCCCCATTTGAGTTCGAAGTAGGAGGGTTAAATACTTGCAGAATAATAGAAGTATTGACCAGTCCAACTTAACAAGAATAGTAGTAATGTGTCAAGCGATGAAAAAGACGGAATTTGAAAACTGGAAATTTTACACAAAATACAGCAGTGAGAAGTACGTGAATCTGACGTTGCAGGACATGATGAAAATGGCGAATATAATGCAGTCACAAACAACTAAAGCCATGGCTACTGAAACATTACTGTCTCACAGCTTAGAAAATTTAACCGATAAAGAGTTAAAAGAGTATGATGCTAAGGATAGATATGAAAAAGCGTATAAAAATATGTAAGGAGGTATTTATGCAATTAGAAAAGACAAGCTATATATCAGCTTCCATAAGCCAAAGAGTATCATAGGCTTTCTGATAACATTAAGGACATTAGGGAAGTATTCTCATTGCGAATTCATCTATAATGACTATGTATATTTATCAAATCCTGGAGGAGTACGTATAAAGCCTTTTGTCTATAAGGATAATATGGATATTTTTGAACTGGATAGCCACATTGAAATTCCAGTTGTGCTAGAAGAGTTTATGAAACTGAAGGGCAAAGGATACGACTACGGTGCAATTTTCTTTAGCCAATTATTGGAGCTGGGAATTGAGCATAAGGACAGGTACTTCTGTTCGGAGCTGTGCTTTTCCGATCTAAATATTTGAAATATTTGTACAATTTAAAGACACTGAAGGCTAATCAATTTAGCCCAGCCAAATTATACAAATATTTAAAAGATATGGAACTGTTAGGAAGAAAGGCGGAGTGAAAATGGAAATAAGGAATTTAATCGGAACCGAAATCATGGAGCAGGGAAAGTATTAAAAGTAACAGATGCCATGCTTGAAGGGGATAATATTGTTCTAATAACTGAAACAGTGGAAAAAGATATAAAGAAAAATGAGAAAAAGGAAGTGGTTTAGTATGGAAAGATTTGAAAGAATTTTTGACTATTTGTTAAGAGTTGAGGGAGGTTATTCTGATGACGAAAATGACAAGGGCGGAAAAACTAAGTATGGAATTACAGAAGAAGAAGCAAGAGACTTTGGATATAAGGGAGATATGCAAGACTTGACAAAAGACTTCGCAAAAAATATATATCTAAAAAATATTATCTTGGGAATAAATTAGATAAAGTCGTGGATGACAAAGTGGCTTTATCAATATGTGACTGGGCAGTTAATTAGGAAGAAATGGAACAAAAAACGCACAGATTGCTATAAACCAATTGACAAATGCAAATCTTGATGTAGACGGAATAATCGGAAACAAAACATTAGATGCATTAAATGCAGTAGATCCTGAAAAATTTTTAGAAGTTTATCATAACTTACAAAGAATCTATTACAAAGGAAAAGTTGAAGCTGACAGGACTCAAGAAAAATTTTTGACAGGATGGCTGAACAGGATTCAAAAAAAGGAGGAGTATTTGAGAGACTGGGATAAGGAAAATGTAGTAACAGAGAACAAAACATATTCTTTCAGCCAAACAAGTTTGGACAAAATGGAAAAAGTACATCAAAGCTGGTTGAAGTTATGAAAGAAGCAATTGAAAATAGCCCATTTGATTTTAGAATTACAGACGGAGCTAGGACAACGGAAGAACAGTTTGCCTTGTATCAAAAGGCAGAACTTTACCTGGACCAAAAGTAACAAATTGCGATGGGAAAAAATTTAAATCTAATCATCAAATAAAATCTGATGGATTCGGACATGCTGTCGATATTTTCCCTTGCGGAGTTGTCGAAAATGGAGTATATAGAAAATTTACATCTGAAGAAGGGTATGACGAGAAAAAATTAAAATTAATTGCAAATCACATCTTGGCAGTAGCAAAAGTAAAAATATAAATGTCGAATGGGGTGGAAACTGGAAAATGAAAGATACACCACATTTTGAACTGAAGTAATGTACAAATGGCTTGAGTACAAGCTGAATACAAGCGTTAAAACAATTTTGGTATAAATGGCTGGCTGGCAAGAAAAATTCACTGTAAAGCTTGCTAGCCACATTAGAAACGATATTAATAAAAACAAGGAAAAGGAGAGATGAAAATGGATAAATTAGCAAAATATATTTGACAGGTAAAATTTTAGAATTAGGGAAGACTTTAATTTACAAAACAGAAATAGTTGCAAAAGGAAAAGCTGGAGCAGAAAAATTTAATCAAGTGTATGAAGCTTTTGGGATAAATTAGAAGAGTTATTGGAAAAAGAAAAAACAATTGACAGAAAATGGATTCCTAACTTTGCTGAAGAAGTTGGGGAAGAAGTTCTGACAGAAGTCTTAAAGGAAGCTAGAAAAACATTTGACTTAAAAGTTATATTGCGACAAATTTTCGATGTAGAAAAAGCAGGAAACAAAACATACTTTAAAATTCATAAATAAGGAGCAGAAATGGAAAATTACTTGGTAGATGTGGTATTTATAGCGTATGGTCTAATTTTAGGAACATTAGGGAATTTGCTGTACAGGGTAAACAATCACTTGAAAATAAATCCGATAGCGGTTAGACTTCTGTACGGAATAATGGCATTGGCTTTATATGTATTGATGTATTTGGGATTCCTGAAAAAGATTCCTGAAATAGATATTGTAGTGATGTTGCTGATAATTGTTGTAGGATATTTTGTGGAACTGATAATTGAAGTTCTTGAGGACAAAGTGCCAAAGGCGTTGGACAGGCTTATTGATAAATGGTTAGGTGGTGGGAACAATGGCGACAGTTGGGGCAAAAAAGACGATTAGGGATTTAATATTTAAGGATAAAAGGCATAAGGATTTTCAAGAAAGTGAAAAGATAAATTTTGCAAATAAAGGGATAGTGAAATTGATTTTGCTTTATACTGTCAGTTCAATTTTGTCAGTAGCACAGAGAGACTGGCAGTACAAAAGAAATATAGAAAAATTGATCCTGGAAAATAAAACGCAAAAGATACATCTAATAGAGCAGTTAAGAGAAAAATCCTTGGTGGAAAATCTTATAATAGTCACGTTAAGTATAATAGTGTCTTTGATAATATTGTATTATTACAACAAAAAAATGAATGAAGTGAATAAGGGTAGCCAGAAATGGCTATCTTTTTTTGTGAAATGAAAAAAGTCAACTGAATTAAAATATATTGAAAAAATACAAAAAATATTTAATATTTTCAAATTTTTAGGGTATAATTGTAATAGATATACGATGCAGTATTAAAATTTTTGTTGCACTTTTGCAATAAAAATGATAACATATGTAACATATCACAGTGAGGAGGAATTATGAAACCATACAAGGATACTAGAATTGCTTTAGAGAAAAAATCTGAAGAATTTAAAATGCAGGAAACGTATTAATGGCACTAGATAATCCTCATTGTAATTCAGCAGTAGGAAGATACTACTATGCCATTTATATAAGAATAATGCAATTAACAAGAGTTTTAAATAAAGTAAAAAATACAGGAGATAAAAGGATTCACACCGATATACAATCAGAATGTTTAATAAACATTGCGACAAGAACATAATACCTAAAATGATAAAAAAGATGTGCAAGAAAAAGCGCTTTTATTAGTAGGAAGATTAGAAAAATGTTCTGATTACAGGTTAAAGGCTGATTATAAAGATGATTTTTTACAAGTTAATAATGTGAATTATTTAAAAAGACTTTAGATATTTTTGATGAAATTTATGATGAAATTCTTGAAATAATGGATGTAGAAAGTAATGAAGAATAAAGGTAGGTGTAGAAATGAAAAATGAAGAAATAAAATTTGGTGCTAAAAAATACTGAAGAAGCTATCTGAAACTTATAATGATTTAGAGGCTTTTGTATTTTATAACGATGAATTTGAACAATATGAACTCGTTATAAACTCGGTTTACGAAGAAGATGATGAATTTGTAAAACATTAAACAAACTTTTGATTTCTGAAATTATTTCAAAAAAAATGTATCTGTATTCTTATTTTACTGATGAATTTGAAGAGATGGCATCAAAATATCTTGATACGGATGATTGTGAGATAAGTATTATTTCGGAAGAGTTTTACAAAATGATATTAAACGAGCTGTTTCAAATTATGTGAAAAAAAATCCTGAGCAACTTGATTTGACAATTACGTTAGATACAAATGAAGATGCCAAAAGGACAATCACGATTAAAGATGACTTGCTTATAAAGGAAAGTGTTTTGGAGATATCCGACCTGTTTTACAAATAAAAGATGTCAAGAACACGAAAGAAGGGTGATTCAAATGAAAAAAATAAATAGAAAAATTTTGATAGATGATATACGGTTAATAAATTCAAAACTTAATATACAGGAAAAATTAGTAGAAAAATTCAATAATTCAGATAACCGAACTTTAAAAATGGATTTACAATTTAAATCTCCGAGATTTACTGAGATAAAAAAAGGTGCAGAAATGAAAAAAATATCGTTTGAACTTAAAATTTCAAACAATGATTATGAAATATTGAACATGGATTCAGAATACATAATTTCAATTATGTCGGAGAGTAGTATTAAAGACGAAAAAGAAGTCAAAAGATTGAAAAATACATCACAAATTTATTACGAGTAAAATTACAGAGGATATAAACGCTGTTATAAAAAACAGTATTTTCCCAATAGGTGTTCCGCATACCATTGAAGAATTATAAAAAGAGAGCTTAATCGCTCTCTTTTGTTTTATAGCTGTTTCCGTTTTATTTTCAAAATTTTCAAATCTTTCATTTATCGCTCCTTGATTTTTTTGATAAGGATTTGATAAAATGAATTTGTAAAGAGTTATTTTATTTCTCTATCAATGTTCTGGCATTGATAGAGGTATATTATAATAATCAATATAAATAGTGCTCTAAGTATGTGTGGTTAAGATTAGTGCGTACTTTCGCACCATAAAACCCACATAAAATAGTGGATTAGTTCAGTAATATCAGCACTTCTAAAGGTTGATATTTTTTTATTTTCACCTTTTATTAGCATTCTGAACATCAAGAATAAATTATATCTATCTGTTTCATCCATATTTTCTAACACTTCTTTTAAGATTTTTATATTGTCCAATTTTTCTTCACTTATTGTTTTATCTTTTATTATTCTATCAATATCATTCAAGGAATCTTCAAATACTCGTTTTCTATTTTCAGTTCCTCAAGTTTATCATTTAATTCAAATTCATTTATCAATTCTTTAGTAAATAATTCTAAATACTTAGTTCTTTCTCTATCTATTTTTTGATTTGCTTGTCTATATTTTCTCTATCTCTTTTATACTTTTCTAAATTAGGCTTTTCGTTTAAAACTCTAATTCTTTCAAATTCAATAATTTACGTATTATAAACTTTTCGGCTTTATTCATGGATATTGCCTTTTACATTTATCACATCTGTAATTAACGCTGTTTTAAACATTTTTCCACCACAGGTACATTCCAGTATTACGCTGTGAATAAAATTTGCCTTCTTTACGTATTACACGTTGCTTGAATAACATTTTGCACTTCTCTGAATAGATCTTCCTTATTAATGCTTGGTGATTTCCTTAAATATTGTTATTTCCTTGTTTATCTTAACTTCTCCAGTATTAATATTATTTTCTTTTCTACCATACATAAGATTGCCGATATAAAACTGTTTTGTAGAATCCATTTAATAGATGAAATATTTCTATTAAATATACTTGCTGTTTCAGAAATACTTTTAGTATTTAAGTATGTATTAAAATACTTATTACATCTTCAGAAGTTTCGTGATCTATTACAATATTATTATGTTCGTCTTTTTATAGCCAATTGGGATATTTCCACCTTGCCATATTCCTGCTTTGGCTCTAGCCCATTTATTTGACTTTACCCTCATTGATATTTGTTTTCTTTCGTAGTCTGCTAACACAGCAAATATTTGAAAGAACAACATACCGGTGGGGTTGTTGTATTTATTTCAGATTGTGAGATAGATACAAATTTTATATTACTTTTTTGAAGTTCCAAAACAAAATTTAACATAGTTAAAGTTATACGTGAAATACGAGAACTCTCGTAAACCACAAGCACATCAAATGATTTCTTTTGATTTCCTGTTGTAATTTAAGAAAGCCTTCACGATTATCATTACCTCCGCTTTCTACGTCCTGTATAACTTCTTTTAATTTGTAACCGCTCATTTTACAAAATCTTCGCATTTTCTTATCTGAAACTCAAGTGAACGCCCCTCTTCCTGCATTTCTGTGCTAACCCTAGCATATATAATGGCTTTCATCTATGCTCTCCTTTTGTCCTGTTCTGCTTTGATTTTGTATAATAGTTTTAATATTTCTTCCTTATTTTTCATTATCCCTCCGTTTCCGTCATATCAAAATAATTCGATATAACACAATCTTTTGAAACGTGTTTAGCAGTCTCTTCAAAAGTTGGACCGCTAAAACTTTCTTCTTGTATTTCTTCTCTGTCAATATACACTTTTGCTATGAATCTTATTTCATTTTCAATTTTATTTTGTAAATTTCGGCATGTTTTATCATTGATCCATTCTTTCCCAATCCTCAACTTCTCTCCTGTTTTGAGAACTTGAAAGCCTGTTTCTATAGTATCCCATAACCAAACATCAAATTTTTTTCTAACTTTTCTTCATCATTTATTATTTCTTCCGCCTCTTTTTCTGTATAGCCGTAATCATCGACTAAATCTATAACTTCAGCATTTGTACAGAAAGCATTTGCATTGCTGTTTGCATAAAATCCTACCTTGTATTTGCTCATTTGTTCTCCTCCTGTTTGTTACAAAAGTACCCTCAATTAATCCTCTCTTTTATCTTACAAGTAAACTTTGCGAAGTCTCCAAATGTACTCCAGCAATTTCTTCTCCGTTCTTAATTGCTTTTTTGATTTCTTCTTTTTCTATTTTATCGCTCTGAATCATAGTTACAAATTTTGCTGGTATTAAACTTTTGTCGTCAATCACTAAAGATGGATTGTTATTTTTAATTGTAAATGTACCTGTTTCAGTTTCTATTCTCTTAACATCCAATCCTTGCATGGCTTCTAAGATTAAACTTTTAGTGCTTTTTTCTTTCGCTTGCTTGTTTTGCTTTTTTAGTATAGAAATCAGCAATTTCTTTGCATTTTCTGCTTTTAATTCTAAATCTTTCAATAGTAATTCCAGTTGGTCCGATTTTTCTTCTAATAGCAATGAAACACTTTCTTTTGTATCATTTATTGTTTGTTCGTCCAATTCATTATTTTGGTTATCCAAAAAATTTATTATATTATTTATTTCTTTTAATTCGTATTTTATTAAACTCAAATTATTCATTTTGTTTTCTCCTTTCTATCATTTCTTATTCTTATCAAAAAGGAAATCCTTCGTCCTCATCAGAATCATAACGATTTCTGTTATTATTTTCACCGTTACCACTGTTTTTGCTGTCAATAAATTCAAAAGTATTTGCCAAAACTCTTGTAAATTTCCTTTTTTCTCCGTTCTGTTCGTAACTGTTTACGCTTAAACGTCCTTGTATTAATATTCTGTTGCCTTTCCCAAAATATTCTGCTATATTCTCAGCCGTCTTTTCCCAAGCCACACAGTCGATAAACTCAGCTTCATCTTTTGTTTTCTGTACAGCCAATGTAAAAGTTGTATATGCCTTCCGTTTGATGTATATTTTAGCTCGGATCTCGTGTTAATCTTCCCATTAATATTGCTACGTTCATAATTTATGCTCCCTTCTTTTGCTTATTGTTTTTATATAGTTACATAATTTTTCTAAATCTTTAATTGGAACTTTGCTTAAATTGTCTGTTGAATTAGCGAGTAAATATTTATCTATCTCTTTTCATTTCCTTTTAAATGTTCATTTATATATTTAACTGCTTTTGATTTTCTCCTCTTCTGTCGAATATTCTTTAGGTTTATTTTGTTGCTTATCTTTGTCAATTGTTGCGTTAATCATATCGTCTTCCACTATTTCTAAAGCGTTTAGATAACAGTAACGTTTTAAATAAGTATGCGTACTTCCTATCATTTGTAATCCATTCTGTCCTTTTAAAACTATTTCAGCCTTTGGAGTTACAAAAGTGATTGTTTCGTCCGTTTTCTCTGTATTAATTACAGTTAATACACCTTCGTTTTCTAGCAAATCAAATTTTGAAAAAAGTTTTAAGTTTTCAAATATTTCATTCACTTTTGGCAAGAAGTCTTTTAGTTCAAAATATTTAAAGCCGGAAAATTTATTATGCCCTCCCATTTTCAATCCCAAACTTTGCAATTCAACTCTAGCCTTTTGTAATTTTTCGTAAATGTTCATTATTCTTTTCCTCCCATTTATCATTGTCTTGTTTTAATTCCTTGTTAAGTTCCTGCAAGTTCTTAAAGATTCTTAAAAAGTTAAGACTTGCGTTTTGTTGTTTTATATAGTCATCTGTAAACATTATTTTGGTTCAGCAATAATTTCTCGATTCTTTCAAATTCTCTATCACATTCTTCTTGTGTATCAAAACGAAGAACAAAGACTTCTTGAGAATACGAAAATTTTATTTCAAATTCCCTTTTTCCTATAGTATGAAAATTTGACAAATTAAGTAAAATATCTTTAATTTTTATCCACATAGTTTTCTCCTTTAAAAAAATTCTCCCTTTTACAAGACCCATAAATTCCTTAATTCTGCTTGGCACATACCATAGTAGTAGTGCCATTAAAATGGAAACACTGTATTACCGCCAAATATCCAATGCCCTTTAACTCTAATCGTTTCAATCTGCATTAGAGCAGTTGTTATAATTAGAATTATCCATTTTATTGCACTCTTTGTTGTCAGCATTTTTTCCTCCATTTCTTCAATTTCCTGTTTATCCATTTCTTTTTCCAGCTGTTCTCTTATTGTCATATTTTGCCTCCTGAAATTTATTTAAGATTATTAATATCTTATCCAAACCCACAATCGCTTATGGGCTTGGTAAAATATCAATTTATTTCCAGTTCGGATTAAAAAGTAGTGGCTTTGGTTGTTTTTTGTTAAACAGCCTTTTGATTCTATTTTTTAGTTTCTTTGCTGTTTTAATTCCTTTTTCATTTTCTCGTTATTGCTGTTTACTAATGTTACCGATTCAAAATTCATTGTTATTCCTCCTATGCTATTTTTTTTAGTTGTTACAGTTACATCTACAATTTCATCTTCCCACTCTGCTTCTGATGTCCGTTGTCGTATGTTATTACTCCAACTTGATAACTTTTTTCAACTTGTTCCTCATATTCAAAGTTCTCAAAATATTCACGAATTTTCATAACTTCCTTTGTTGTGGCTCCGTCCAATATCCAGCTCATAAGCCAATTGTTCAACCATTCTTGAGTATATTCGATTTCATCGTTATCGTTTACCTTTAGTTCTTCACTATCAATTAAATCGAATATTACGCCTCTTACTTTTTCTAAAGCTGTCATTTTATCATCTCCTATTTATAACATTATGTAACGTTTTGTTACATAAATTCCTTTAAAAAAGTAGTCTTATCTTGACTACAAAATTATTATAACACATTTGTAACAAAAATGCAACACTTTTTTGTAACAAAATTGTTACTTTTTGAAAAAATGTGGTAAAATTAGAATAAGAAAGCAGGAGGAATACTTATGAAACTAGGGGAATTATTAAAAGAAAAGAGAGAGCAAAGAAATTTAACTTTGCGACAAGTAGAGAATAAATTAAAAGGAAAAATATTAATTACAGTCACACAAGTATAAAAAGATTAGAGAATGAGGAACACGAAAAAGTTCCAATAAAAGTTTTATCGGCTTTAGCAGAAATATTTAATCTAAATAAAATAGAATTGTTTAATCTGGCTGGTGCTGCCTTAGATAAAATAGACGATGATAGGGTTTTACAATTGAACAGAAGAGAAAAATTGCAAAGAGAGAAATTTTTAGAAGATAATGCCGTATTTTTCTTTAATGATGAAAATGTTTCGGAAGAAGACAAAGACAAGTTAATGCTTGCTCTGAATAACGCATATTTTAGATCAAAAGAAATAAAAAGGGATAAGAAAAATAAAAAATAGCCATTATTGGAGGAATATGAAAAAGAATTTTGTATTAAGAGTAAAAAATCTGATAGAAAAATACAGAACAAAGAATCCTTTTGAAATTTATGAAAGAGCAGGCGTTGAAATAATATTTCAGTATTTAGGAAAAATAAAAGGATTTCATGTAAGAAACGCTGGAGTCAGTTTAATAATGATTAACAGCAAACTTTCTGAATTAATGATAATTATAGTGCTGTTACACGAGTTAGACATGCCGTATTGAAGCATCCAACAAAAGATATTTCTTTTATGAAAGATAATTTTTTGGATTTTCCAACCAGCTAGAAAACGAAGCAAATTTATTTTTGGCAGAATTTTTATTTAATTACATTCCGCTAGAGGATTATTTTGTTGGAAAAGAAGAAGAAAAGCATTGATGAGATTGGCGGAGTTTAAAAGTAGATTTGGGAAATAAAGATAAATAAAAAAGAGATTTAAAAGGGTTTATTGAGGAAAACTATAGTTAAGATACGGAGAAAAATGTGGAACATATAGATTTTCTCCAAGAAATGAAAAATAAATTTGAAATAATACAATTTTAAATAATTTGTTATCTGCAAAAGATAACAAGCTATACTATAATATGAAAGAGATAAGGTTTTTTGAAGCTTGTTGCTTCCGCTTTTCACACTATTAACCAGCAGTTGTTTCAGACACATGAAAAATATATTACAATGAAATAAAGAGTGAAATAATAGATTTTTTTTGCAAAACAAATATTTAAAATTATTTAATAATGAAATTAGAATATCTGAAGATAATTATAAGACAATGCTGGATTTTACAATGTTAAAGAAGCAAGAAAATGAGAATGATACATTTGGAAAAATAAAAATATAATATTAGAGAAAAAGTTATTGAATAATAGTAATTTGATTTATAGCTATCTATTAAGTAATATTGGAGAAATTACTAACAATAGTTATGAACATGGAGAAACAGCGGTAGCATATATATGTGGGCAGTATTATCCTAGACTTAGCAAACTTTCTTTTCGGTAAGCAATTTAGGAAAAACAATAAATGAAAAGGTAAAAGAAGTTAAACCTAATTTATCAAATAAAAATGTATAGAATGGATATTTAAAGAAGGTACAACCACAAGAAAAGATGGAACATCGGGCGGTTATGGTTTGTATGATTTAAAAGAAATGGTTGAAGAATTAGAAGGGAATATAACAGTAGTTTCGGTATGATTATTATTCTGTTGATAAAAACAGAAAACAGTTTATAATAGACTAACTAACAAATATAAAGGAACAACGATTATTATTGATATTTATTATAAAAGATAATGATAGCTTAAAGGAGGAAAATGGAAATAAATGTAAAAGAATTAATTAAAACAGAATTTGCAATTAAAGCTGAAAAAGGAGAAATTTTGCACAAAGAATTAGAAAAGGGATAAAAAAGAACGAAGAAATCGTGTTAGATTTTAGTGGAATCGAGGCGAGCACAACAAGATTTTTTAATGTTTCAATAGGGAAACTTTATGGAGAATTTTCAGAGGAAACAATTGACAACATAAAATAAATAATGCCAACGAAGTTGTAGCTAATCAGATAGAGGTGTCTAAAAATGGATCAAAAATATTTTACTCATCTAAATAATTATGATTTAAGAACAATTAATGAAAAAAAAGTAATATTTGATACAAATGTTCTGGTAAACCTCTATCATCCTGAAATAAACAAAAATAATACGATAAACCAAAACTACATTTCAAAAATAGAAGATTTACTCATAGATTGTAAAATAAAAAAATAAAAATAAAGATAATAATTCCCATTATATCAGAATTTTATAATTTAGCATTGAATGCTGCTTTTGAAGACTATAAAATAAGTAAACTTAAAGATGAAAAATTTACTAAAAAAGATTATCGAAAAACTCCTGAGTTTAAAATTTCAAACGCAGGAATAATAAAGATAATAAATGACATTCTTCTGCATCAAGAATTTGAAGTTGAGCATTATAATTTTGAATATGAAAAATAGAAAATAAAGAAACGTTGTTATCTAGTTTGGATTTTACAGATTTAATAATAAGTAAATATTGTGAAGAAAAAAGATGTTTGTTTAGTAACTTTAGATAGTGATTTTAGAAAAACTTTTAGAAGAAATTTAAAATTTAGTATAATATCTAACTGATAAGTAAAGGCACTTTTAACTGGTTTTTTTAATACTTTCAATTTTCTTTGAAATATGATATAATTTAATAAATTATAAAATAGAAAGCGAGGAAAAGAATGAAAAGATATTATTGGTTTTGACGATGATGTTATTTGTATTCAGTTGTGGAACACCGCAAGCACAGAAAGATTTAGAAAGTGTATTAAAGGCACTTCAAACTGGAGATGCAAAAAAATAAAGGAGTTGAATCCTAATTCGAACTTTTGGCAAACGATGAAACTGTAAAAATTTTCTTAAGCGGATACAAAAAAATGAGTTACAAAATCAAGAAAACAAAAGTGGAAGGAGACAAAGCAATTGTAAATCTTGATATAAAAGCTCCTGATCTGAGTTCTTATTTTCCAGAATTTATGCAACAAGGAATGGCATTAGCTTTTTCAAATTTTGGAAAAAGTGAAGAAGAAATGAAAAACTTGGAGAAGAATTTACAACAAAATATTTTGAGGAAAAATTAAAGTCAAAAGATTTGAAGTTTAATGAGAAAAATATGGATGTTGTGTTGAAAAGAATGGTAAAATTGGCAAGTTTATGGACAAGACGAAAAAATAAAGAATTTTTTGAAGTGCTTACTTTGGTTTTTTCAAAATTAGCAGAAAATACAAATGGAGCTTCCGAACAAAAGCAACCTACCAAGTATTTTAAAAGGTGAAAGAGGCGTAATTGAAAATACGGCACAAACTGTAACAGATGTTAAAGTTGTAAAAAGGAGAGTATTCACAACCTAAAGAAGGGAATGAATACATAGTTATAAAACTTACTAAAGAAAATGTTTCAAAAAATATAGTGCCAGGTGCAATATCAGAACATTACCAAATTGAAACTAAGGATAAAAAACTAATTAAACCAGACGTAAGTGTTGTTGAATTTGGAGAATTTAATTTTGATGATATACCAGTTGGAAACAAAATTGACCAGACAATTGTCTTTGAAGTTCCAAAAGGGCAAGCAGGAACTTTTAACATAATAGAAAACGGACATAAACTGGCTGTATATGATATAGGATTATAAAAAATAAAAGGAAGCTGTAAAAAGCTTCTTTTTTGTTTTAAAAATTTTGTTGCAAAAATGTTACAAATGAGGTATAATGATTTTGAGGTGATAAAATTGAAAATAGAAGAAAAAAGAATGAGGACTATTAAAAGCCTTATTTTTTCAAGAGGTTTAACAATGAAAGAAGTGATGGAAAAATTTGGATACAATAGTTATGAAGGCTTTAAAAGAGCCATAAAACAAAATAGAAGAAACAGATATAATGAAGTCCTTAGTTATTTGAAGGATTAATTTTTTTGATTATTTTGTAACATTAAAGTTACAAAAACAAATCCCAAAAGAAAAGGAAGGAGGTGTGAGATGAAAATAAGAGTTAAGAAAGGAGAGAAATGAAA
>NZ_AP019824.1 GCF_007990525.1 Leptotrichia hofstadii | reverse complement strand
GTAAATTTTAATATTTAAGTCTTCATATATGATTTAAAGTCCTTTGAAATATTGGATAAGAAAAATTTAATATTTGATAGATATATAGTTTAAAAATTAAAAAATATGAAATTTTAGAAATTTATTCTGATAAGCTTGTCAATGTATTTTAAAAATATATCTGAGAACGTCAGAAAGGGGTTAAATTTATCGTTAAAAAATTTCTTGATATGGAAAGTTGAATAAGAAGAAAAAATTGTTTAGGAAGGTTTATATTGAAAATTTAGATTTTTTTAATAAGGAACACTTACTTAGATATTTTAATTTTTATTCAAAATTCAAATACTTTTTTAGTGTATTAAAAACGACATTTTACGAATATGGATTATTAAAATTTTGAATGTGCTAAAAATGAAGGAATTATTCATAAGGGTACTTTTTGTAACAATGAAAAATTTAAAAATCAATTCTTTTAAAAAAATCTTTTAAAAGATTTTTATATCTTTTAAAAGATTTTATATCTTTTAGGTGTCCACAAACACTTGTAAATATTAAGTTTGAGAGCTAATAAAAGTATCATTTTGGGAATTAAAAGTATCGTTTTGGGAGATTAAAAACAACATTTTGGGAATTAAAAGTATCGTTTTGGGAGATTAAAAACAACATTTTGGGAATTAAAAGTATCGTTTTGGGAGATTAAAAATAACATTTTTATTGAAGTGTTATTTTTAATATGGTATAATGATTTTTGAGGAGGAATTTTAAATGGGAAATGAGATTGTGAAATATAATAATGATTTTAATAATCAGGCATTAAGAAACTTTTCGTCAGAAGAATTAAATTTATTAGTCACATTTTTTCATAAACTTAAAGAGAGAGGTACAGATGTTCTTGAATACTCTTTTTATGAATTGAAAAAATTAATAATGCTTGAAAAAAATATGACTGTAAAAGAATTTACTAACACGATTATGAATGTTAATAAAAAATTATTATCATTGAACTATACATACAGAGAAAATAATACAATTGTACAAATGGCAATTTTTAAAACTTTTAAAATAAATTTAGATGAACAGATATTAATGATTTCTTTAAATGAGGATTTTAGATTTTTACTTAATGATTTTAATAAAGAGTGGACTAGATTTGAGTTAGAAGAATTTGTGAATTTAAAGTCTAGTTATGTAAAAGAATTTTATCGTAGAATGAAACAATTTAGAAAAACAGGATTTTGGAGATGTAGTATTGATGAATTTAGGTATTTGATGGATATTCCTGAAAATTATAAGATAACTAATATTGATACTCGTGTTTTAAAGCCAATTATGAGAGAGTTAGGAGAAAAATACAACTTGAAAATTGAAAAAAAATATGGTTTTTCTGGTGGACGGGGAAGAAGCCGAGTTACTGGATTTGAGTTTAAATTCTCTAATGAGAAAAAAGTAGATATTGTAGCAGTTACTGAAGAAGAAGATAATAATAATCCAATTCCTTTGAGCAAACCTAGAAAACAAAAAAAGAAAGAAGAAACAAGGGTAGTTTCAGAAAGAAAAACAAGAATAGTTGAAGCTCCTCCTAAAATAGAAAAAGAAAAAACTTTAAGAAAAAAAATATGGGATAAAATTAATGAAAATACAGAAACAATAGAAAATTTGGAAGCAATATATACAGGGCTAAAAGATAAGATACAATTTAGAAAATTGACTGAAAAATATCCTCAAAAAATAGAGGAGATAAAAAATATGAATATGCAATTAAAAGCTATTTATAACATTGATGAAAATGATTTTACACAAGAAATAATCGAGTTGGCGGAGGATTTGATTATAAAAAAATAATAGGGAAAAATTATTATGTATTCAGTTTGTCAGTCACGACTGACAAACAAAAAATTTGCTTTTTTCATAAATAGTGTTATACTGAAAATAAAGGATAAATATATTTCAGGGAGGATATTATGAAAAAAATATCAATTGTAAATAACAAGGGTGGTTGTGGTAAAACAACAACTGTTTTTAATTTAGCACACTATTTTGCAAAACAGGGATTAAAAACTTTGGCAGTAGATACGGATCCACAACTTAATCTTTCCACAAATTTTGGAGTAAATGTAAATGAATTAAATTCTTCATTGGGAGATTATTTGCTTGAAAGAGCAAATGG
This sequence comes from Leptotrichia hofstadii, assembly GCF_007990525.1. Taxonomy (NCBI): domain Bacteria; kingdom Fusobacteriati; phylum Fusobacteriota; class Fusobacteriia; order Fusobacteriales; family Leptotrichiaceae; genus Leptotrichia; species Leptotrichia hofstadii. Next base: position 31,989 of record NZ_AP019824.1, on the reverse strand, counting down.
CTTTCAGCCTGAAATATTAAATGAAAATTTATATTTAATAAGTGCAGGTTCTGAAGCAGAAAAAGATATGGAAGAATTAAAAAATCAAGGTCCGTATTATTACCAACTATTAAATAATTTTTTAGAAAATTTATCAGAAAAATATGATGTTATAATATTTGATACAGCTCCAGCATTTAATGCTTACACAACTTCAGCAATTTATACTTCAAGCGTTTATCCTGTAATATTACCTGGAATAAATGAACTTTTAGGGCTTAATGCTACGATTAACTTTACACAAGGATTAGGGAAGGACATATCCGGAATTATATTAATTAGAAAAGAGAAAACAGCATTGTCAGATCAGATACAGGAACAGTTGCAAGAAGAATACAAAGATTATTTGTTAAAAAATATAATAAGAAAAAATGTAGCTCTTTCTGAGTGTATTGTTACACATCAATCAATATTTGATTATTCAAAAAATGCAAATGGAGCAAAAGACTATAGTAACTTAGCAGAAGAAATAATGAAAAAAGAGGGTATAAGATGAGTAAAAAATTTAATCTAGATCTTAGTAAAATTAACAGTAAAAAAGTTCCAGCAGTTGCAAAGGTTGAAAGCATTTATGATATAAATTATGAGGAACTTGATATATCGGGAATAGAAAAAGAAAAACTTATAAAATATGAAAACGACATAACTTTCCATAAAGAAAAGTCAATGGAACATATTTTTAAATATTCAAAAGCAATATTTGAAGCCAATCAAATTTTTGCGAACAAAGGAAATGGATTTTTTGGAAAATGGATAGAAAAATTAGGTGTAGATAGGGATAGTGCAAATGTAGCAATAAGAAAATATTCCTTATACTTAAAATATCAAACTAAGGGACTTGAAGAGCCCGAAAAAGTTTTGACATTATCTAACAGAACTGTAAAAACTTTAACAGGGCAAAAAAAAGATGACTTCAAAGAAACTGAAATTATAGAAGTAATTACATCAGATAATCCAACTTCAAAATTAAAAGAGATAGAAGAACAGAAAGAAGCAATAAAATTATCCGATGTAGAAGAAAAAAGAATTTTTTTAACAAGAGAGAAAGTAAAAAGACAGCATTTGATAAAAAAGATAAGAGAAGAAATTAGAGATATTGAGGAAAAAATTAAATCTTTAAATTAAAAGTTCATAGCGACAATGACTTACAGATTAAAAACTCATAGTAGTGATGATGAAGAGCAGTTCTAAAAGGCTGCTCTTTTAATATGGAAATAAATTATTTTTACTTTGAATTTTGGCTTTAACCGAAACAACAAATTTTTACTAAATTTTTTCAGATGAAGCTGGCAGAAAAATGATTCAGTTTTGCGAAGTGGAACGCTCGCATTACGAACTCATTTTTTTGCCTGAAAAGCCCTCGGCGTTTGAGAGCTCGGCAGTAATTTTTGAAAAAAATGACAGGCGAGCCATTCATTTTTAATGAATGGAGGAGCTTTGCAAAGGGCTTTGCCCTCTTGCATTGCGACTGGCCGATGCAGAAATTGAACAGTCCCAAAACCTCTGATTTGCAAAAAAAATTTTAAAGAAGTATAATTAAAATAAATTGAAAAATGAAGAAGCATTTTTTGATAAAAGGGGGAATAAAAATGGCTGAGATTTCAGCAATAAACAACTTTAAGAAATACAATTCTAAATCGGGCAGGAGCAGCATTAACAATGTTGTAAGAGAAGCATTCCGTGAACTGGAGAAGTTTAAGAACAATGTCAATCAGGAACTGACACAGTTTAACAAAATTCTTGTCAAGGATTTATCTGTCCTTGAACGGCAGTATTATGATACAGAAGTTGACAGCAGGAGCAGACAGGAAATTTTGAAGCAAGAAATGGAGTGGATTTGACATACATGCTTTCTCTTGAAAAGTGGGAGCAGTATTACAAGGAAAATCTTGAGTTTTTAAGTAAAAAATTTGGTAAAAATGCACGATGTGTATATGCAGTAATTCACTTTGATGAAAGCACGCCTCATCTGCAGTCGATGTGGACTTTTTCAGAAGAGAATAATCAGAAAGACGAATATACGGTAAGTGATGTTAACACAGCAAAAGTTAAATCAGCTTTAACCAGTGCATTCTTGCGAAGAAATAAGGAGCTTGGGCTAATTGCTGGAACTGATGAGTATAAAAAGGCGTTTGAGGAATTTAAGATTCAGGAGAAGCCCCAAATTATTGAAAGGCAGTTAGCCAAGCTGAACAAAAATAAGTCAGATAAAAAGTTTAAATTTGAGAGTGGGACTTCTCCGTTTACCAAAGATTTTTACAGGACTTTCAATGAAGAATTTGTAAATGATTTTATGGTTAAAAATCCTTCTATTAATGAGTTAAAAAATAAGGTTAAGGTGTTTTCAAATGAAGGTGCGGAAGTTGTAGTCAGAAGGACTGAAAAAGTAAATTCTTCTGAAGATCTTGACAGGACAAAATTCGCTATGGAAAAGGAGAAAAAGGAGCTTGAAAGTAAGATTGGCAGCAATGATTATTCAAAAAATGAGTTTATGAAATATACAGAAATTCTTTCAAAAAGGGAAATTATTGATAAAAAGAAAAAAATTTCAAAGGAAGATTTCTTGAATGAATTTAAAAACTATGAAACAGATTTCAAGGTAAGAAAAAGTAATAAGGAAATTACGGATTTTAAGCGTATTTTCAATATAAAGAAGATAATCAAGGACAAATTAAATCAAAGACAGAATAACAAAAATTTCAAGAAAAATCTTAAAAAAGAAATAAAATTATTTGATGAAGTCTTTAAGAATGTAGATTTTGAAGCAATCAATAAAAAAATAGAAGATTATTCAAAAGGAGAAAAAGTTGAAGAGCTGATCAAGAACAGGGATAACCTTTATTTTGAGATTAAAACACTTGAAACTAAAGCGAGTAATCTAAAAAGTTCAATTAATTTTTTGGAAAAGGAACAAAACAGCAAAAATAATGAAATACGTAATCTTGATGAACAAATCTGGGAAAAGAAAATGGAAGCGGAAAAACCTTACGTCGTTTCAGAAAGGCGGAAACAGGAACTCATTAATGAAGCTCTTAACGAAGCGAGAAAACGTGGAGATACCTTGATGAGAAATATTAAGAAGGACGTAGAAAAGGAGGAAGCCAAGAATAATGCCATAAAGCAGGATATTTTAGATAAAGGACTTCAAATGGAACGAGAACTGCAAGAAATTAATAATAAACGTAGGCGGCTTAATGACATTTATGTAGATTTGGAAGAAAAGAAAAGACGTAGAAAAGCCGAACTTGAAAAGCTGGCCCAGCCAATTATACAAAAAGAAGTTGATAATCTGGTTCGTGAACATTTGAGATACTACGAAGTTACAGACAAGGATATTTTAAATTTTAAAGCAAACAATAAATTTGAATACGATAAGTTATTTGGAGAAGCTGAAGCTAGGGCTTATGAGAAAATTAAGGGAGCTTATATCAGGCGAAAACACGATGCAGGCAATAAATTCATTAAGCAAATAACAAATATGCTTCACGAAGATACCAATGTGAAACTTTCACTTTTAGAGATTGAAAAAACAGTAATAGCGGCAATTGAAAATGTTCCAAACAACACTTATGGCTGGTGGGATGATTTTAAGAATAATCTAAATATTGAGCTGGAAAATAATTTAAAGATAGGAATATTACACGCAATAGAACTAATTCTCAATATGGCAGAAGATTATAATATTTAACAAAAAAAGGACTTCAAGTCCTTTTTTATTTGTAAAAATCTCTTTTTGTAATTTTTAAAACTCCTGTTCCACACATATTTCAATATTTCATTTTTTATAATAATACCTCTGTAATTGTTTTAACTATTCTTCCATATTCATATAAATAACGTATTTAGACATCTTTAATAAATCTCTGTCATTATCTCTAAAACACAACTTCATAGCTTCGCTGAATACATCAGCGTCGACTCTGTTCTTGTTTTTGATAATATCTAATATCGTTCTTTTCTTATCATAGCTAAAAATTTTTCTACCAAAAGGATTTGTTATACTTGTCCTACCAATGTTATAATAATCTTTTTTGTTGTATTTAAAAATAATATTGTCCCTTGTTGATTTAACTCTGCTCACATTATCTCCGAATGGAACAGTCATTACATAAATGAGTGGCATTCTAGTAGATAACCCTTGCAAGTAAGTTGCTGTTTCATGGGAAAAATCAATGCAGTATATATTCAAATTTTCCTGAGTAATCTATGGAGCAAATCAAATTTTTGCTAAAAAAGGTATTGAAACTTTTAACATGCGGATAGAAAAAATAGGGATTGACAGAAATAGTGCGAACATTGCCATAAGAAAATACAAGTTATATCTTGAAACAGAAAATTCCATTGAAAAATTAAAAAAAAATAGAAATATAAAAAAGCTTGCAATTTTAAAAAATGTATGATATATTTAATTTAATAAATTAAATATTGGACGAAAGAAGGTTTTAAAATGAGAAAAAAGAAAACAGTAACAGATCATATTTTGGAAGCTAATAGATCAATAATGGCAGCACAAGAAGAATTAAGAAAAGAAGTTGAAAAACAAGGAAAAATAATAGATAGCCATTCAAAAGAAATAGCAGAATTACAAGATAAAGTAATAGAAATGAGAGATAATGCTATTGTTTTGGAATTAAGACATTTGCCAGGTAAAGCAGTAGCTGAAAAATATAATCTAACTCCAGGAAGAATATCTCAAATAAAAAAAGAAAAAAAGAACTAATTTACTGCAATTCATCTTTTACAAAAATATTTGAAATTACATTGTAATTTAGACATAATTTTATTTTTTATTGTAAATTTTCTATTAAATTTTCTTATGTATATATTGATTAATTTATAGTTTTTAAGTATAAAATATGATAAATAACTTAAAATCCATAGGATAATAGTTAAATTTTTACAAAAGATGAATTGCAACTAATTTAAAAAGTCCTTGACATTTTTATTGAAATAATGTATTATTACAACAAGTGAACGTGAGCAACTTAGAGGGGAGCTCACAAAGTCTTACTTGTCTAATAAAGAAGTAAGACTTTTTTTTTAGAAAAGGAGTGTTATTGATGAGCAGACCATTTCATACATATGAAGAGCAATTGGAAAAGCTTAAAAGCCGTAGGTTAATAATTGATAATGATGAAGAAGTTATAAAAATTTTGAAGAGGAAAAACTATTATGATATTATAAATGGGTATAAAGATTATTTTATAGATATACCAGCTACAACAGCATCTGGTGATGATGTGTATAAAGAAGGGACAAATTTTAAGGATATTGATCTTTTGTATGAATTTGATGCAGAAATTCGTTCTATTATTTTAAAGAATATTTTAAAACTTGAAAATATTATCAAAACAAAAATTTCTTATGTTTTTTCAAAGGAAAAAACACAGGAATTTAATTATTTAAATATCAATAATTACGATGAAACTAAAAAAGAAAATGCGACAAGAGTAATTGCTGAAATATCAAATGTTATAAGAAATTGTATGTCTCAAAATTATACTGGTGGAAGGCAAATATCTCATTATTTGGATATACATAGAAATTTGCCATTATGGGTGCTCGCAAAACAATTAACTTTTGGTAATATATCATATTTTTACTCTTCCATAGAAGAAAGTTTGCAAAAAGAAATATGTGAAGAAATAGCAATTGAATATAAAAAGGAATATGATAAAACTATTATTGTAGATGAAAAGAATATGGAAAAAATACTGAGATTTATAAATAGTATTAGAAATATATGTGCCCATAATGAAAGACTGTACAATATTACAGTAAGAATAAACAGAAATAGAATACATAGGATAACACATCCTCATATAGATTTTACTTTTCGTTCAAAATTATTTGATGTTTTAATAATTTTGAAGTTATTTATTACAAGAAAAGAGTTTCAAATATTAGCGAAGGAAATAAGTAATGAGATAAAAAAATTAGGATCAAATTATTCTACAAAAGTATTTGGCGATATATTAAACCAAACGGGAATTCCAATAAAATGGAAGAGAATTATAGGAGATTTATTGGAATGGGAAGAAATTGATTCAAAGGAAGAAAATGAGAAAATAGAAAAATTTATTTATATCAAACATGGAGATGAAATTGACAGCTTAGCAACTATATCAAAAATAGAAGAAATTTATTTAAAACAGGAAAAGGATTTGACTTTAAAAATAGCGTATGGTATGAAATTAATAGGTTATGTATTTAAGTTGAACATGAAAAAGGTTACCATTGAAAATAAAAAAATAACAGAAGAAGATAAAGATTATATAGAAATTTTATATGAAGAAAAAGAAGTTGATAAATTTGAAGAAGAAAATAATTTTAAAGGCGAGATAATAAAAATATTGAATAAAAAATGAAATAGGAGCGAAATCTCCTATTTTTTATAAATAAAAAAAGAGAGGGTCTCATAAGTCAAAAATAATTTTATTAGAGCGTGTCTGAAAACTATCAGAATGATGAATTTTTAACAAATTTTTCCAAAATCAAAAATAATAAACACTGATTTTATCACGATTTGTATAATTTATAAAATTAAAAAAACATTAAAAATGACATAGATTTCGAGTTTTCAGACACGCCCTAATAAATTTAGAACTTATAAAGGAAGGATATCCACTTATAGATATCAAGTTTACTGATCGAATGAGATATAGCTTTTGATGAATATTATATAAAGCGCAATATATCGGCAATGTCAGATATGTTTGCTAGATATTTAAATCGGAGACTAGATTTATATTTATCTATATTTAGATAAGTAAGAATTAAAAAATTATAATTGAATTTTTTAATAACAAACTAAATTTTTCAATCTACTATTAAATATTTGAAAATAAGAAGACTTATTTATCTACTAAAATAGATATTAAAAACGACATTTTACGAATATAAGTTATTTATTATAGTTGATGTATTAAATAGTTGAATGTGTTATGAATAAAGTGTTTGAATTTATAAGGGTACTTTTTGTAACATAAAAGGGGAGTATTTATAACAATAAAAAATTTAAACATCTATTCTTTTAAAAAATATTTTAAAAGATTTTTATATCTTTTAAAATATTTTATATTTTTTAGGTGTTCGCAAATGCCTATAAAAAAAGGATTTAGAGACTATTTAAAACAAGTTTTTACGACTTTAAAAACAAGTTTATTTTGAAATCTTGTCTTTATATAATATATATGATATAATAATAAAAAGTTAAAAAGAGGTATGGTAATGAAAAATAAAATTGTAAAATATGATAATGATTTTAATACTGTAGGATTAAGAGGATTTACGGCTGAAGAACTTGACTTATTGATGACAATTCTTCATAGAGTAAGAAATAGGGAAATAGAAGAAATTAAGTTTTCTTATTATGAATTAAAGCAGTTAATAAAGTCTGAAAAAAAACCAACAATAGAACAATTTTCAAAATCAATAATGAATATTAATAAAAAATTATTAGCTCTTAATTTTGCTCTTGTAGAAAACGATGAGATTATTCAATTTGCATTATTTAAAGAATTTAGAACGAGTCCTAAAAAACAGATTTTAACAGTTTCAGTTAGTGAGCGTTTTAAATTTTTATTAAATGATTTTGATCCTGGAAAGTGGACAAGATTTGAATTAGAAGAGTTTGTTGATTTAAAATCAAGTTATACGAAAGAATTTTATCGAAGAATGAAACAATTTAGAAGTACAGGCTTTTGGAAATGTGGCATTGAAGAATTTAGAAATTTACTTGATATTCCTGAAAAGTACAGGATTACTGATATAGATGCTTGGGTTTTAAAACCAATTCAAAAAGAATTAGGAGAAAAATACAACTTGAAAATTGAAAAAAAATATGGATTTTCTGGTGGACGAGGAAGAAGCAGAGTTACTGGATTTGAGTTTAAATTCTCCACTGAGAAAAAAGTAGATATTGTAGCAGGTAATGAAGAAGAAGATAATCCAAATCCTTTGAGTAAACCTAGAAAACAAAAAAAGAAAGAAGAGATAAAAGTAGTTCCAGAAATAAAATCAAAAATAATTGAAGCTATCCCAAAACAAGAAAAAGAAAAAACTTTAAGAGAAAAAATAAAAGCAAAATTAGAAGATAACAATATGGAAATAGTAAAATTAAAAGCGATGTATGAAGGATTAAAGGGGAATGTTCAATTAAAAAAAATGACGGATCAATATCCAGGAAAAATTCAAAAAATAAAAGATATAAATATGCAATTAGAAGCAATTTTTGAGGCTGATGAGGAAAATCTTACACAAGAAATAATTAAATTAGCAGAGGAATTACTTGTTAGTAAAGTTTAGAAAAAAAGAAAAAAATTATTACTGTACCTCCAATCTCGAATATGAAATTGGAGGTATATTTTTTGTTTAAATTAACAAGAAAAGATAAAATATTATTTATTATTGTAGTTGTGATTTTATCTCCATTTTTTCAGTTTTTAATTGCCTGATTTTTCTTTGAAATTTTTTAATTTCTTTGTTTATTTCTTCAAGTCTTTTTGCATAATCTATTTCAACTTTTGATTTTAATTCTTTTATTATATTTGGAGCTTCTTTCGGATTATTTAAAATTTCTTCTATTTTTTCATCAGATAAATTTTCTGAGTTTTGATTAATATATTTTACAGTTCTTTTAGAACTTTCCAAGGCCATAGGATTTTCTCCATACTCCAAATATTGTTTATATTTCATAATGGAGAATGAAACTTGATCTTTAGAAAGTCCCATACTTTTATACCATGCCATAAAAGAGCCGTCTTTTTGTGTTTTAAATTTTTCCTGTGCTTCATATAAATATTTACACATTTCTTTTGTTCTATTTTGTATCAGATTCCAAGCCATATACAAATTATTTTCAATACTTCTTATTTCAGAAATAAAATTATCATCTGTTATTTCATAAGCTGAAAAATCAAAATTACTTTCATATTGTTTTATGCTTTCAATTGTTAATTCATCTATTTTCTTTAATGAGTCAAATCTTCCCATTGTAATACCCCTTTGAAATTTTTATAAAGATTGTATCATTTCGACCGCGGTCGAAATATAAAATTATTCTAATTCTTTTATCAGGTCATTTGCAATATTTCTATAATCTGTTGATGAAGGAGAGGACTTTTTATAATTTATAATATCAAGATTTTCTAACATTGCATTATTGATATTTGAGTCTTTTCTGACATAATTTTTTGATAAAATATTAGAATTAAGTCCTAAACCATTTGAATTAAAAAAATCTGTAAATTCTTTTAATGCATCAGCAAAAACTTTTGTTCGTTCTTCTACCTGTACGAAAAATACTTTTTTTAATTCTAATTTAGGATTATTTCTTTTACCAATGAAGTATATCTTTATAAGATCGTTTATTCCATTTGTGTCTATTAAGCTACATTTTGATGGTGCGACAATATAATCTGTTGCATTTAAAATACCCCTTACCGTGTTATTTATTGAACCTTCAGTATCAATAATGATATAGTCATAGTCTTGTTTCAGCTGTTCTGTTATATTTGAAAAAATATTAAAGATAGCTTGATTGTCAGAATAACTCGCAAAAAGCATTTCAAGTTGAAGTAATCTTTCATCAGAAATTATAACATCTACTTTATTTTTGCTTGTAATATATTTTGCCTTATCAAATTTCATTGTTTCGTAACATTCTTTTATTAAGTCAAAAATTGTATTATCATTTTTTAAATTAAGATAAGTTGAAACAGCATTTCTTGGGTCAGTATCTATTAATAATATCTTTTTTCCTTTCAAGCTCATTGCATAAGCAAGATTAACAGCTGTAACGGTTTTTCCAGCCCCGCCCTTAGGATTTACTATGCTTATAACTTTCATAAAATACCTCCTTTAAAAATCTATTTATATTTTATATTTCGACCGCGGTCGAAATGTTAAAATTAACAAATATGAAATAAAAAGTTATACTTAATAATATTGTACTTTGACTTCCTTAAAACGTCAATAATAATTTTTGATTTTTTGTAAATTTTTTTTGTTTAAATAAATTATTTTTACTTCAATTGAAATAATAAATTTTTACTAAATTTTTCAGATGAAGCTGGCAGAAAAATGATTCAGTTTTGCGAAGTGGAACGCTCGCATTACGAACTCATTTTTTTGCCTGAAAAGCCCTCGGCGTTTGAGAGCTCGGCAGTAATTTTTGAAAAAAATGACAGGCGAGCCATTCATTTTTAATGAATGGAGGAGCTTTGCAAAGGGCTTTGCCCTCTTGCATTGCGACTGGCCGATGCAGAAATTGAACAGTCCCAAAACCTCTGATTTGCAAAAAAAATTTTAAAGAAGTATAATTAAAATAAATTGAAAATAATTGAAGCATTTTTGATATAGGGGAATAAAAATGGCTGAGATTTCAGCAATAAACAACTTTAAGAAATACAATTCTAAATCGGGCAGGAGCAGCATTAACAATGTTGTAAGAGAAGCATTCCGTGAACTGGAGAAGTTTAAGAATAATGTCAATCAGGAACTGACACAGTTTAACAAAATTCTTGTCAAGGATTTATCTGTCCTTGAACGGCAGTATTATGATACAGAAGTTGACAGCAGGAGCAGACAGGAAATTTTGAAGCAAGAAATGGAGTGGATTTGACATATATGCTTTCTCTTGAAAAGTGGGAGCAGTATTACAAGGAAAATCTTGAGTTTTTAAGTAAAAAATTTGGCAAAAATGCCCACTGCGTGTATGCAGTAATTCACTTTGATGAAAGCACTCCGCACATGCAGTCAATGTGGACTTTTTCAGAAGAGAATAATCAGAAAGACGAATATACGGTAAGTGATGTTAACACAGCAAAAGTTAAATCGGCTTTAACCAGTGCATTTTTGAGAAGAAATAAGGAGCTTGGGTTAATTGCTGGAACTGATGAGTATAAAAAGGCGTTTGAGGAATTTAAGGTTCAGGAGAAGCCCAAAATCATTGAAAGGCAGTTAGCCAAGCTGAACAAAAATAAGTCAGATAAAAAATTTAAATTTGAGAGCGGGACTTCTCCGTTTACTAAAGATTTTTACAGGACTTTCAATGAAGAATTTGTAAATGATTTTATGGTTAAAAATCCTTCCATTAATGAGTTAAAAAATAAGGTTAAGGTGTTTTCAAATGAAGGTGCGGAAGTTGTAGTCAGAAGGACTGAAAAAGTAAATTCTTCTGAAGATCTTGACAGGACAAAATTCGCTATGGAAAAGGAGAAAAAGGATCTTGAAAACAAGATTGGAAGCAATGATTATTCAAAAAATGAATTTATGAAATATATGGAAATTCTTTCAAAAAGGGAAATTATTGACAGAAAGAAAAAAATTTCAAAGGAAGATTTCTTGAATGAATTTAAAAACTGTGAAACAGATTTCAAGGTAAGAAAAAGTAATAAGGAAATTACGGATTTTAAGCGTATTTTCAATATAAAGAAGATAATCAAGGACAAATTAAATCAGAGACAGAATAACAAAAATTTCAAGAAAAATCTTAAAAAAGAAATAAAATTATTTGATAAAGTCTTTAAGAATGTAGATTTTGAAGCAATCAATAAAAAAATAGAAGATTATTCAAAAGGAGAAAAAGTTGAAGAACTGATCAAGAACAGGGAAAACCTTTATTTTGAGATTAAAACACTTGAAACTGAAGCGAGTAATTTAAAAAGTTCAATTAATTTTTTGGAAAAGGAACAAAACAGCAAAAATAATGAAATACGTAATCTTGATGACCAAATCTGGGAAAAGAAAATAGAAGCGGAAAAACCTTATGTCGTTTCAGAAAGGCGAAAGCAGGAACTTATTAATGAAGCTCTTAATGAAGCAAGAAAACGTGGAGATACCTTGATGAGAAATATTAAGAAGGACGTAGAAAAAGAGGAAGCCAAGAATAATGCCATAAAGCAGGATATTTTAGATAAAAGGCTTGAAATGGAACGAGAACTGCAAGAAATTAATAATAAACGTAGACAGCTTAATGATAGCTATGCGGACTTGGAAGAAAAGAAAAGACGTAGAAAAGCCGAACTTGAAAAGCTGGCCCAGCCAATTATACAAAAAGAAGTTGATGATCTGGTTCGTGAACATTTAAGATACTACGAAGTTACAGACAAGGATATTTTAAATTTTAAAGCGAACAACAAACTAGAATATGATAAGTTATTTGGAGAAGCTGAAGCTAGGGCTGATGAGAAAATTAAGGGGGCTTATATTAGGCGAAAACATGACGCAGGCAATAAATTCATTAAGCAAATGACAAATATGCTTCACGAAGATGCCAATGGAAAGTTTTCACTTTTAGAAATTGAAAAAACAGTAATAGTGGCAATTGAAAATGTTCCAGACAACACTTATGGCTGGTGGGATGATTTTAAGAATAATCTGAATATTGAGTTGGAAAATACAGTCAGGGAGAGAAATACTGTACGTAATCAAAATAAAAACAAATCTCAATATCATAGAAGTAGATAGCAGATAATAAAAATTATAATAAGCCTGACTACCATATCTTAAAATATGACAGCAGGCTTTGAGAAATTAAAAAGATAACAAAAAATAGAATTAATTAGAATTTATATTCTTCCTTGAGAATTAGATTTATTAGAAATCAAGCCTCTTTGATGAGCTAGTTCATTAAGTTTATCTGCTTTTCTTTGTGCAGATTCTCTATTAGAAAATCTTTCTCCATCAACTACATACCAAACTTTTCCTTTATCATCTTTTTCTTCTATTACTTTATACATAAGGTATCACTTCCTTTTATAGTTTATTTTCTACTCTATTTTAACTTATTTTCAATTCAATTGTCAAATTAGGCGTTATTTTAATTAAAACAAGTGATAATGGAAGTGGATGAAATTGAGAGGATAGGGGGTAATTAATTATTATCTAATATCAAAAAGTATACTTTTTTAAACTTAATGAAAAATATGATTTTAGAACAAAATTTCATAGAAAAATAGCTAAAAAAAGTTTCAAAAGCACACTCGACTTTTTGAAATTGATGTGTTAAAATAAATAAAAAGGAGAAAATTTTTTATGCGATACGGATATGCGAGAGTCAGTACAAGAGAACAAGACGAAGCAAGGCAGATTAAAGCATTGAAAAATAAAGGAGTTCAAGAGATTATTATTGAAAAAGCGTCAGGAAAAAATTTTATCGATAGACAAGAATGGCAAAAATTAATGGCAAAAGTGGTTGTCGATGATGTTATAGTTGTTAAAAGTTTAGATAGACTTGGACGGAATAATGCGGAAATCAAGGAAACTTTTGAACTTTTATCAAAGAAGCAAGTTTATTTGGAATTTATAGACAATGACATTTTAAATACTAGAAAACCTATTACAGAAACTGATAAATTAAACCAAAAACTCGTACAGCCAATCATTCTTCATCTGTTAGGATATTTTGCAGAACGTGAAAGGGAATTGATTAGAGAACGTCAAACCGAAGCCTATGTACAATTGGAAGTTGATAGTAAAGGTAGAAAGTTGAGCAACAAAAAAGTTAATAAAGATGGGAGCAAAAAAATTTGTGGACGGCCAAACAAGGTGGAAAATTTAACAAAGAAACAAAAAGATATTATAAACAGGTGGATTTTAAAAGCAATTAAAACATCAGAGGCAGTCCAGTTGACTGGATTAAGCCGCTCGACACTTTTTAGAATAAAAAAAACGTTTTGTGAGCAGGAAAATATTTTATAAAATTTTATTTTAAAACTACTCTAAGAGCGTGTTTTGCATTAAACTGAAAAAGTTCGTACGATTAATATAATCAAAATAAACAGCAGAATATATGTAAAAGGAGTTAAAATGGAAAAATTTGGAAGAAAATTTAAAAGAGAAAAAAGGAAAATAAAAAAATTTTTGAATGCTAGGGATTTTGAATTATTATTAAAATATTTTATAAATTTAATAAAAAATAATTTGAGAATTTTAAAAAATCCAGCGATTGAAACAACGGCCAATGCTAGAAGAAGTTACGTATATTCTGTTGATTTTGGATTTACAACGGGAGGAGTTTTAAGAGATAGGCATTATTGTGTTGTTTTGTACAGTCAAGGAAAAACATCGATAGTAGTTCCTTTGACTTCTAAAAATAATACCAATATTTTTAATGTCGAGTTAGGAATTATACAAAATTTATCAAGAAGGAACATTGTAAGTTATGCTCTAGTTAATCAAATTACAACAGTAAGTAGAGCAATGTTAATGCAACCAAGAAGAAATAGAAATGAAAGAGTAAAATTAAATTCAGAACAAATGAATAAATTGGAGCAAGGATTAGAAAAAATATTATTTAAAAATAGGTATTGAAAAAAATTCAAAAAGGTGTTAAAATAATTTTAGAAAAAGAAAATAAATGGGTCTTAGCACCTGAGTTAATTGATTTTTGGGCTATACGCCTGAGTTAAAAAAAGGAGTAGTTGTTTCTGCTCCTTTTTACTTTTGGAAAATGATGTTATAACTGAAAATACAAGTATCTTGATTAAAAATTAAAATGAAAGGAATTTCAATTATGACTGATGAATTTTTTGAAGATGAAAATGTGGATGATGAGGAAAATAATCTTGAATATGACAGGGATATTTTTGACATTGAAATTGAATTTGATGACGAAGTTGTTAAGAGAATTGAGAGAACTGAAACAGCTAGGGAATTTGAAAAGCTGATTGAAAATGAAGAGTAACTATTAAAACAGAGTAACAAATTTTTAGACTTAAATTTTAATTTACAATCAAAATTATTAATGTTAAATCATTGATTTTTTTTAGTCAAAATGTTATAATTAACGCAACAGTACTGTAGAATAAAGACCATAAGTGTATAAAAAAAGGAGAGCCGCTAACTCTCCTTTTTCCGTTACTTCCAAAATTCTTCGATTAAAATAATTGCTATCTGTAAAGCAATTATGATTAAGATTTTTATCCATAACTTATCCATAAGTGTATAACCTCCTTTCATCAAGGATTGCTCAGATTATACCATTTTTTGGAAAGCCATTCAAACAAATATATATAAATAACAGTTTTAAAATATAACATTTTATAGTAGATAAATATTATAATAAAGGTGCAGATAATTCATAAAAATTCATCTTTAAAAATTGTTTTTATGAGAATTTTTTTGCACAAAATTTGTAGAAATTTATGCAAAATATGATCTTTAAATTTAAGAATTGTAACTTTATTTTCACGAATGAAATGAGTTTTTGAGTGCAAACGAAAGCCACTTTTTCAAAATTTTATGTGCTGAAAAAATCACGATAAGTTTCTAAAATTTTTTAATTTTTGAGAAACTTGTAAGCGTGCTTTCCAAAATTTGAATTTTCGGAAAGTTTATTGGGAAAAATTTTTATAAAAAAGGCTTGATTTTTTGAAAAAAATGGAGTAATATTTGATTAGCGTAGAAAATGAGAGCCCAGTTTTTGGAAGTGGATGGGCAGTTTAAGGAATTTTACTTCAACTCATTTTAAAATATCAAAAGAAAATTTAATTGAATAAAAAATAAAATATTTGAGCTTATGTACAGATTATTGGGAGTTTTCTTCCAAAATGTTTGCACAAGCTCTTTTTTTGATTAAAAAAATATATTAGAAAAATCAGGATAAGATTTCTTGAAATTATAAAATAAAATTGATGATGATAAAAATCAAAGTTCATATTGCGTCATATTAAGCCCGTAGCGTTCGTTAAATCGTTTTTTGGTACAAATCCTTGTCTAATGCAAAATTTTTTTGTTATGGGGCTAATATAGGCTTGTTCTATATTGTAAATTAGATTTTTAACTGTAAAATAATTTTATATTTTTTATGATGACAGATGAATTTGAAGTAAAAATTATTGACAAAAATTTAAAAAGTAGTATAATGGTATTACCAAAAAAAATAAAATATTAAGGAGTGAGTGTTATGGCTTCTATAAGTTTAAAAGTATCTGATATGGAAAAAAAATTTTTGCAAAGTATGGCGCAATTTGAAGGAGTTACATTGTCAGAGTTAATAAAATCAAAAGTGTTTGACTCACTAGAAGATGAATACGATGCCAAAATAGCAGATTTAAGATTATCAGAATATGAAAGCTATTTGAAAAATGGAGGAGAAGTTTTAAAATGGGAAGAACTGTAAAATATAAAATAATCCCAACTCCACATTTCGTAAAAGACTTTAGCAAACTAGATGAATTTGTAAAAAAAAGAATAAAAATTTATTTAGAAAATATTGCAGAAGATCCACGCAGTAAAGGAAAAATGTTGAAAGCAAATAGAAAAGGACAATGGAGATACAGAATAGGAGATTACAGAGTTATTGTAAATATCCAAGATGAAAATTTAGTAGTATTAGCGTTAGAAGTAGGACATAGAAAAAATATTTATAATAGTTAAATACTGAGGCTGTTTTATAAAGTTAATTTTATGAAATAGCCTTTTTTGTTATTAACTTTTCGTATCAAAAAGTACCAAAGTAATAAAAAATTGTAATCTAAATAAATGCAAGTATTTATCATTTTTGAATTTTTTATATCACATATTTCCTAAACCAATTTTCAAAATGTTCCATACTGTTAAAAGCAAAATCCTGTTCGTAAAAATCATCAATATTCTGAATTTTAACAACAACCATTCCATTCTTCTGTTCATTTATTGACTTTATTGTCAAGGTGTTAAACATTCCAGTTACTCCGTCCATCATTCTGACTTTTCTGTGAATGAAAAAGTCGGCAGGTGTCCGTATTTCTTTTTTCTCTTCCTTAATTTCTCTGGACTGTGGTTCTTCTTTCAGAAATGTAAAAATGAAGCCTGACACGGCAGGACGTCCTCTTCCTTTTGTGTTATACGTTTTCTGAATTTTTAATCCGTACTTTTCTTTAAGTTCTTTTTGTATTGGCTTTAAAACCCAAACATCAATATCACACATTCTATAGTTTACAGGAACATCCATTATTCTTTTAAAGTCTTCGAGTGATATGTTCCATTTTCCAGTAGACTTAAACTGTTTCATTCTTCGATAAAATTCTTTTGCATAACTTGATTTTAAACTGATAAACTCTTTTAATTCAAATGCTGTAAAAGTAACATTCAATTCATTTAGAACCCAGGCAAATTCTTTATTAACTGCTATCTCAACCGTCTTTTCGTCTACATCAACTGAATATCGAGTAAACAGCACAAACTTTATAAAGCGTCTTTCATCTCCAACTTTCAGCTTAATACTAATCAACTTATCATAAGTGCTTTCAAGATCCTTTACAAAAGTTGCTGATGTATTGTCAGAATAGTTAATGAGTTTTTTCAGCTTATCAAAATGAAAAGTTATCTCCTCTTCGCCTTTTTCTTTCGTTCTGCTGCAAATTGCCATTAAAATATCAAGTTCATTGGCATTAAAATTACGAAGACTTATGTTATTAAAATTATTATTATATTTTACAACTTCATTCATAAAAACCTCCTTTTTTCTTATTATATCATTAACCAAAAATAATAACAAGTCCTTGTTTATACTCTACTGAAAACCTAGTTTTTATTTACTGATTTTCTAGTTTTAAATCTACTGATTTACTTGTCTTTATTTACTGAAAACCTAGTTTTTTAATATCTTCAAAGTCAGTAACTATAAGTGTTTGCGAGTACCTAAAAAGGTATATAAAAAGATAATATATAAAAATGGTATAATAAAAAGGAACTAATTTAGAAAATTAAATAAATATTTTTCTAAAATTTATTGGGTAAAAAGTTGTTTTAAAAAACTAAATTATAATAAATAAAAAAGAATTTTATATTCTAAAAAAATAACCGCTGTCTTTTACAACAACGATTATTTAAAAATTTAGTTTTATTTTTTATTTAACTTTATTTTTTAATAATTTTTCCATTTTCCAGTCCAGTAGTGATTTATATTCCATTTCTTCAATATATTTTTCTACGCTTTCTTCTCCTTCTTTTAATTTTTCTTCTAATGTAACTGCTTCTTTTAATATATCGTTATAAAAGTCATATCTCTTTGAATATTTATTATATTCTTCTCTTACTTTATCAATATTTTCCTGTATTTTTGAATATTTTTTAAACTTTGCAAAAGTAGCCGCTCTAAATAAATATCTATAAATTTCTGCTCCTATATATAATTTATCATTTCCTACTATTTCTTCAAAAAAAGCATCTAAATCTTCATATTTTTTAAACCAAGGGATTATTTTGTTTTTTATTTCTTCTAAAATACTTTTCATCCCTTTTTCCATCTTTTCTTCTCCGTCCAAATCTACAAATTCCGTTTTTGCACCATTTCCTATAGAATCTTTCATTATGTAACTATATATTGGTATTATTGCATACTCTATTCTTAATTCATGATAATATCTAAAAAAACCTATATATTCAAATAATCCTATTTTATTTAATTTGCAAAATCGTCCTATTCCTTTCTTTCTATATCCAAAATCTTTCATTGGTTTATTAAAAATTTCTTTAAAGTATTTCTTATAAAGTTCATTATATTCTTTTGTTGATAATTCTTCCATTTCTTCTTCCTTTCTATTTCCATATTGTTATATCTGATTTTTTTATTGTTCCATTAGATTTTTCAATTATTTTTTGGATTATTTTTTGTTCTTGAGAATAAGTAATTCCTTGACCTCTTGCATCAATCACAATATTTTGTTTTGTAACAGTCAGCGGAAGATTCTTTCTTCTTTGTTCCACTTGTTTAACTATTGTATTAGCCATATTGTCATAGTTCTGCAGTTTATAATTTTTCATTTCAAAACTCTCAACAGGAATATTGTTTTTTAATTTCATATTATCTGGTCTAACTGAACCTTTAGTACCATATTTTACTGGATCATTTTTCAAGTAACTTTCTTGTGGTAATATTTCAACATCCGGATTATTTTTATAAGTTTCTTTTAATGATTTAGTCAAATCATTTTCTGATTGTTTATAAGTAGGTCTGCTTCTGCTAGTATTTCCATTATTTGAATTTTTATTGTTCGTGCTACTGCCTGAATTAGATGAATTCTTAGGATTTGAAAGTTTAATAAAACTTTCAGTAATTCCAAAAGCACCTTTAGTTGCAACACCTGCTGAATATGTCCTTACTGCTTCCGCAGGAATTATTGCTAACGTGGTTGTTCCCCCCGTTTCCGGAGCAAGGGCTATCCCTGCAACTTCAACTGCTCCTGCTCCTCCTGCTCCTGCTCCCCCACCTATAGTTGACAAAGAATGTCCTACTAATTGCCCGCTGTGATAATATACATTGTTAGGTTCTATTTTTTTACCATCTTTGTCTCTAAAAACTGCTACTCCAAGGGACGCATCCTCCGCTATTGCAAACCATGCTCCCATTGCAAAATAACCTGTTGCACCATTTAATTCCGATAAAGTACGTGCTACCGAACGTCCATTACGATAATATGCATTATTGGGCTCTATTTTCTCTCCATTTTTATCTCTAAAAACGATATTTCCAAAGGATACCTCCTCTACCAATCCAAGCATTGCTCCTTCTGAAAAATAACCAATATTTTCGACTCCTTTTACTATTTTGCCTTTTATGCCATCAACTTTTTTATTATTAGAAGTTTTAGAGTTTGTCGGTTTTTTAGTTGTCTGAGTTTTTTTAGGCTTGTTAGATTTTGGTTTTTTTACCGCAGTAGTTTTTTTTGCTTTTGGAACTATTTTGCCAACAGCATATTTGATAGCACCTATTGACTCCTTCATTGTTTTTTGGGCAGCAGGTCCACCTTTTGATATGGTTTTAATATCATTATTTAAAACCCTAGTCGTATCATTCGCAACTTTACCTAATTGTTTAAAGCCACCTATAATATCTAATTTTTTAAATTTCTTACCAGCATCTCCAAGACCCTTAAAAAATTTATCAACATGCTTATTATTGAAATCAGCCGTAACCTCACTATTAACATCCATAACAGCTTCATCAAGTTCACTCGTACTTATACTCCCAGTCTTGCCTTCCCTAGCCCTCTTCATCATGTCATCGTAGGCCAGTTCTCCTGCTACCGTTGCTTTTAGCTGCCCCTCATCATTTTCTTTCCCTTTTCCAGTTTTCAAGTCTTCAGATATTTTCCATTCTCTTGCTATTCCTGCCCGTATTACTGCTTCATCCGTTATATTTTCATCTACGAAAATTTTATTAGTAATTTTGTCATAGAAAATACCAGGTACTTCACCCTTTTGAGCTAGTTTATCTACTCTAGCTCTTACTTTTGGTGGCAAATTCGGATTATCAGGATCATATTTTTCTACTGCTGATATATCAAGCTCTTTTAATATTTTCTCTGAATTTAAATCTCCAGTTGCTATTAGATTCATTTCAGGAGCTGTCTTAACCCTTATTACGCTTTCCTTGATTTCATTGATTGTTCTTCTTTCAGGATCTCCAATGTCGCTGCTCTTTCTTCCATTTACAGCATTTTCTATGGACTTTAATATAGTTTCTCCTGTAGCTTTTCCTTCAAGTATTGCTACTTCCAGATCTTCCTTGAACTTTGTTGGATTTGAAATATATTCTATAACTTGCGGCTCCACATTGATATTCGTGCTTCTGTGAGTATCCTTCGTTATTTCATTTGCTTTTCCTAAGTCCCTGTTTATCTCATCTCCTGAAGCATTCTGTATCTCCACATTTCCAACTACTGTGTTTCTTGTAATTCCTTCCTTGTCCCTGTTGTCCTGATTAAAGCCGACACTTGTTATTCTTGGTTTTCCTCCAAGTGAAACTCCCATTGATCCACCAGTAGTTGTCATTGTGTCGTAATTTTGAATATCTTTTCCGACATAGCTGTCAATCTTGAATGTTGTGCTGTTATCGCTCTGTTTTCCAATTACTGCACCAGTATTTTCAAGCGTTCCAACGTGAAGATTGCTTCCCTCTCCAACAATGAATGAACTTTGATTGTCTACAAATGCTCTTGATCCGTTTGTTCTGCTTCCATTTACATTTACGGAACTTGGCACTCCGTTTGCACTTATTCCTAGCCCTATTCCACTTGAGCTTCCTGTTGTTGTACTTGTATTCTGTCTGCTCTCTACAACCAGTTTACCGATATTGCCTGTTACTTTTCCGCCTTCCTGATTAAATCCAGATAATGTCATTGAGCCTGTGTTGTTGTGGACTTCATTTACGTTTTTAAAGTTTCCGTTTGCATAGACAGTTTCAGCTGTATTCTGATTGCCTCCGTTTATGGAAATATTTCCACTAATGCTGTTTGGCTTTATTTGTCCATTTGAGCCTACTCCAGCACTTACTCCAAATCCAAAGCCTGAACTTTCAGAACTGTACCTGTTTCTCAGTTCAACCGCCTCTTTTTGAATATTTGCCACGTTATTGTAAATGAATGTTCCACCTTGAGCCTGTGTTCCCTGATAAGTTATGTTGTTTACGTTGTTGTACGTGATGCTTGAATTTTCGTTCAGAGGTCTCATTGTTGTAACAGCGGCACTTTCTGTGTGCGAATCTGTGCTTGATTTCGACTTCTTAAATCCTGCATTAATATTTCCGCTCACATAGAAGTCATTGTTTACTTTGAAATCCCCGTTTTCGATGTCCTTCATTGTGGCTCTTGATCCGTTATGTCTTGTGATGTTCCCTGACATGTCTTTAACTGTACCAGTTGCTACATTTATTGTTTCCATTGCGCCACCAATCGTGTCGCCATTTTTAATCTGCTTTACAGCTTGCTCAGCCTGCTTAATCCTGTCCTTAATCGGGCTGTTTATTCCTGCCGATATTGTAAATCCGCTGCTCTTGCTTGAAGTATGCACGTCCCTTGTGTCAATTCTTGCATCGTATTTTACATCGCCGTTATTGATCTGGATATTTCCATATTCAAAGTTTGTGGCTGTAATTTCTGCTCCCCTGTTCAAGACTGAGCCATCTCCAACTTGCAGGCTGGATTTTGCATTTACTGTACTCTTTTCATCGTACGTGTTCTGCGATTTCCCATACCCGACTGAGGCTCTTCCATGGCTTATTCCGCTGTTAAAGCCTTTATTCTTATTCTTTTCGTAGTAGCTATTGTGTAATTCTCTTGAGTCCGTTGTAACTTTTCCACCTACAAAAGTGTTTTCTCCAAGAACGATGTTGCTTCCAGTTCCTGTCAGGT
This sequence comes from Leptotrichia hofstadii, assembly GCF_007990525.1. Lineage (NCBI taxonomy): Bacteria > Fusobacteriati > Fusobacteriota > Fusobacteriia > Fusobacteriales > Leptotrichiaceae > Leptotrichia > Leptotrichia hofstadii. The sequence continues at coordinate 9,829 of NZ_AP019824.1, read as the reverse complement.
TTCCTTCAATTCTTGCTCCGTTCAGCTGCAAGTTTCCTGCCACATTTTCTTCCTCGTGAGCATTTACATAACGGCTGTCTGAAGATAAAAACCCTTTATTTGTTCTCTTTGATTCATTTTCATAGCTGTTTACTACTGATTCAACATTTACATTTCCGCTGATTGTAAGTCCATTAGTATCTCCGCCTGCAAAAGTTGAGCCTACTAAGTTCATATCTCCAATTCTTCCTGTTGTCGTATCTGCAACTATTCCAGCTCCTAGATGTGTTGTCTGGCTGTATCTTCCATAATTATCACTGTTTACTCCGTTTCTGTCTTCACCGCTTAATTTCAGGGCATTTGCGTTCAGGCTGTTGACATCCCAGATCATATTTTTTGTTGACAGAACTCCACCAGTTGTAGTGTATTCGTTAGCCTTTATGTAAGTTGTTCCATTTGAAGATATTTCTCCAAGCGAAGCGGCTTCATCGTGCCAGCTGCTGTCATATCTTCCGTTATCGTAGCCTATTCGCCTTTTTGTTGTGTCATTTACTACTTTTCCGTTTTCAGAAATTAGTGCCACAACTTCATTCCCCTTTATTCTTCCGCCGATGTTTTCAATATTTCCAACTGCATTTATGTAGGTCTGGTCTCCTGAAATTTCTGAAAGAAGATTTGTTGTTGTTTCATTTCTTACAGTATTCGCCTCAACATAGGTAACTCCGCCGTTACCCCATTTTGTCCCGCTGTTTACAAAGTCGTTGGTCTTGACGTAAGTTCCGTCTATTCCGCCAACCCTGTTTCTAGTGTCATCGCTAATTGATGAACGTGTATTCTTGCTTAAATAGACTTGCGGAGCAAGAACTTCAATGCCGTTTACATTTTTTGTCACATACCATATGATGTCCTCGTTCAGGCTGTTTATCTGTTCCTGAGTCAGTTCCTGCCCTGCCTTAAGCCCAAGCCTCTTGCCTTCAGCTGAGGCGTTGTCCATCATTGCCTGTATCAGCTTCTTGTTGGACTTGCCATTTATGAAGGCTGTTCCCAGCTTTTCGGCAATTGACCTTGTAAGGAGCTGGTTCTCGTAGTAGGCATCCCCAAGACGTCTTGCCCTGTCCCACACTTCCGAGTATCCGACCCTTTCAAGGAAGTAGTCGCTTCCGTAGTAGTCGCTCAGGTTTATGTAGCTTGAACGGGTCTCCATGACATATTTTGAACTTGGGTTCATATTTGCCTTGAACATTGCACTTGCGAGTATCGGATTGACACTGATTACTCCTGTGCTCTTGATGTCCTTTATCCCTGCGTTGTTCCCTTCAATCTCGACAACGTTGTCAAAAGTTCCGCTTACCTGGCTGTTCAGGTTCGGACTTCCATTGACCTGCGAATTTCCGCTAAAGCTTCCGGTTAATTTTGATAGCGAAGCGTTTCCAGCGACCTGCACCGCTCCATTAACTGAGCCTGTCCCCTTCTTAATTCCTATTGAATTTGAAGAGATCAGCTCCCTGCCAGTCGCCCCGCCATTTTCCAGTTCCTCTCCGTTTGCGTCCTCGAACGGGCTTCTTATGATATTTGGAGCATTTATTCTTACAGCGGCGCCTTCAATAACGGCAGGCTGTCCTGCGGCATATCCCGTCAGGAAGTTCCTTGTGTCAATCTGCCTGTCGTGAAAGGCCGTCATGTCGTAGCCATGCCCTCTTTCCTCAACATTCAGTTCCAAATATTCATAGCCTTTTCTTAATCTTATTGGATTTGATGCGTCAATGGTTACAGAATTTTCAAAATTTGTTGCATTAACATTGACTAGGCCTCCACCTGAAACTATGCTGTCCTTGTTCTTAAAATTGCCTGAATTTACTGTAATATTCCCGCCTGCAAGAACTTTCCCGTACTCAGTGTCCGCATTGCTTTTCAGCCTTTCCCTCAGCTCCTCAGCCGGAAACTGTGCCGTTCCGGTCTTAAATTCATCGCCATATCCGAGGTCTTTCCCTAATATGCTTCTGAAAAAGTCCTCATGCTTGGTAAGCAGATACGACTTGAACCTTGAGTTCCTGTTTTTTGTAACAAACTTCTCAAACTCCACTTTCTGGTCATCTATTGCATCCTTGTATTTTCCATGTCCCCAGTCATATCCGTCATGAATTGCCCATTCATTCCTAATTTCCTGCTCGGTAATTTTAAGCCCGTCCCAAGTTTCAAAATATTTTTCATAGTTCCCTAAGCCTTTAACTCTTCCAATATTCTGAAAATCACTGGAAGTAATCACAATATCCCCTGTCGACTGGATTGTAGCCACATTGTTCGTAATCTTTGCGGCATTAAGATCCATGTTTCCGCCAAGTATTTCAGCCTCGTCATTCATTATCTCATTTGCCTTGATAACAAGAGCCTTCCCGCCATAGATGGCTTTTTCCTTGTTGTTCTGAACCTTGCCTTGAGCGTTCATCTCAAGATAGTTCTCAAATGCGATTAAATCATTATTCGTAATATTTCTTCCTGAAATCTTTCCGTTATTTCCGGTAATCATATTGTTATTAACGATTTCCCCGCGTCCATTTACAATAACCGTATCAGACGCAAGCTCCTTGTTATTCGTAAAGTCATTCGAGTTGATCTCAATTAGTCCTGTTCCAGTAGTGTTGCCATTGTTTGTAATATTGTTCCCTGAAATTACAAGCCTCTGCTGCCCGTGAAGATTCCCTGCAAGGTTAATGTCCTGGTTAACGCCAAGCTCAACATTGTTCCCCCTTATCGTCCCAGCATTATCAAATTTTCGGGCATTTCTCATAAATATTTCGCCTGACAGGATTTCCCCGGTATTTGCAATTGCTGAACCGTCAAGCAGAACCCTGTTATTTGAGGCAATCTTTCCGCTATTACTAACAATTGCATTTGCAGCATTTATGTTGCTGACTGCCATAATTTCCTTGGTGTTGGTCAACGTATTCGTAGCCAGGTCAACATCATTTCCTGAATAGATGAAGCCGTCATTTTTAGTACTGGATACATTGGCCTTGATGTTTTCCCCATTTATCTTTCCTGAGTTTGTAAACTCAGAACCTGCAACATCAATTCCTTTTCCATCAACCGTTCCGCTGTTCACAAGCGAGCTTGCCGCCTTAATATTCCCATTTGTGGCAAATGTTCCAGAGTTTTCAATTCTCTCTCCTGTAATACCTTTTCCAGCCGCAATTTTGCTGGAAGTAGTGGCATTTTTTATATTCTTGGCATCAATTGTATCATTGGCAAGCAGTTTTCCTGAATTGTCAATGTTTCCGCCTGAAATCTTGCCAATTGCCGTAATGTCTCCGCTGTTTGTAATGTCATCCGTCTTAAGGTCCACGCCTTCAACTTTTCCAGTATTCTTCAGGTTATTGACTTCCAGATTCTTGACATAGATGTTCCCATTGTTTTCAGCATTCTTCCCTGTCAAGTCCTCATTTGCGGCTATCTTGCCGTCATTTCTTATATTCCCGGCAACTGATATGTTCTTAGCGGTTTCAACAGCCCCGCTGTTCTCCAGCTTTCCTGAAACTGTGATTTTTCCATTGGACCTTACATTCCCTGACGTTACCAGGTCATCGGATGAAACTGTCCCGACTGCCACAATGTCTCCTGTGTTGCTGACATTCTTGGCATTCAGATTTTCATTTGCCACAATTACACCGTCATTGCTTAAATTATCAACTTTTACATTCCTTGACGCAATTGTTCCTGAAGTAACTGTGTCCTTTCCTGTCAAATCTCCATTTAGGGCAATTCTTCCAGTATTTCTGATATTTCCAGACACCTTCACATCTTCAGCAGTTTCCACTGTCCCGTCATTCTCAAGCTTTCCTGCAACTGTAACTGTCTTGTTTGCCTTTACAGTTCCTGAAGTTGACATATCGTCACTTGAAACTGTTCCGGCCGCAGCAATGTCTCCAGTATTAGTTACTTTTTTAGCTGTGATATTTTCTCCTGCTGTAACTTTCCCATCGTTCTTTAAGTCATCAACATTTATGTTCCTTGAAGCAATGACTCCAGCTGAAACAGCATTCCTACCGCTTAAATTACCGCCTGCAATTATTTTACCAGTATTGCTGATGTCCCCCGCAACCGTCACATCCTTCGGAGTCTCGATTGTCCCGTCATTTCCAAAGTCCCCGTTAATATCAAGCGCCTCGTTCGTTCTCAATGACCCTGATGACTTCAGGCTGTCAGCCATTATTTTACCGACAACAGTAATATCTCCTGCACTTTCAACCTTTTTAGCTGTCAGGTCCTTATTGGCTACAATTTTACCATCATTCTTAAGGTTCCCAGTTCTTAAATTATTTGAAACTACAGTTCCTGAAGTGTCCATATTCTTTGAAGCAAAGTCCCCGTTAGTAAGGATCTCCCCTGAATTTAATACATTATCGGCAACTGTTATGTCCTTTGAAGCCCCGACTGTCCCGCTGTTGTCAAGAAGACCGTCAATGTCAAGAGTCTCATTTGTCTGAACCTTTCCTGAAGTGACAAGGCTGCTTCCTGAAATTCTGCCTGATGCTAAAATATCCCCCGTATTTTTCACATCTTTTGCAATCAATTCGCCATTTGCGCTTATTTTCCCATCATTAGTAAGGTTATCCACTCTTAAATTTTTAGCCGCAATTGCTCCTGATGTTACCGTATTTTTAGCCGTTAAATCCTCATTTGTCAAAATATTTCCTGTACTGCCTATATTTCCTGAGACTGAAATACGTCTAACGGAAGTCAATGCTCCTGTGTTATCAAATTTTCCGTTAATGTCTGTAATTCCTGAAACCTGTATATTTCCAGAATTGTCCAAGTTCCTTACATTAAAGCTTCCTCCTGAAAGAACTGCCGCAAGAGAGTTTTTAAAATCCTTTGCCGTTATGTTCCCTGAAGCGTTGATATTTCCTGAATTTATCATGTCAAGCGTATTCAGGTTTCCACCTGTGTATATGTTGGACTTGTTCTCAACATTCCCATTAAGGTTAATGTCCTCATTTGCCTGAGTCTCCCCATCCAGCTTTATTTTAGCCGCATTAATATTAATCCCCTTGTCAGAGCTTGCAAGCTCACTTTGGGCATACTCAGTCCCGTTTATTTCAATGCCGTTCCCTTTAATCTTTGCGACATTGATTTTCCCGTCAGCCGTAATTTCTAATTTTGTATCCCTTGAGTAGATAAGTCCATTGGAGTTTACTCCTGCCCCCTTGTCCGTGCTGACTATCTTTATCTGCCCCGCATACATCGATCCAAGATTGCTTGCGTCAATTGCAACTGAATTTATTCCATTTTTGGAAGTTACTGTTCCGCTAGAGTCAACAGTATTTTCCCCCAAAGTTACGTCAACCTTGCTTCCGACAAGATTGCCCTGCAGCTCCATTGCCTTTGCAATGACGTTTACATAGTCTGTATTAGTCGCATCAAAGCCATTAGCCCCGATAATGACCCTTCCCTTTTCGACGTCAATTCCGATTACATCCCCGTCCTTCAGCTTAACTTTTCCAGTTGTAGGGATAAAGTTTTTTATGTTGATTGTCCCTGCGCCGTTTAAATATATTCCATTTTCGTTGCTTAAAACTACATTCACTTTCTGTCTGCTGAGAGCCTCGATATATCCCTCAATTTGCGATCTGTTTGCTCCATTTACCTGAAGCAGGACAAGATTTGCGGCCTGATTCGGCCCAAGATTTGGATTTGCATTGATGATTCCTGCGAGATGGCTTCTACCGATGTTGTCGGCATTGTTAAGAACCTGCCCCTCACGTCCCACGTTGTACTCTAAAAACTCGTTAATACTTACACCACGGCCATTCGGAGTGGAAATATTAACGACAGGCACGCCATTCTGAGCCCTGTCAAGGCTTGTGTTGTACCTTGAATTAGGATCAACCTGAAGTCCGTCGGCAAGAATGTTGAAGCTGAACACGTTTAGCAGCAGCGCCGCAGTTAATTTACGTAATATCTTACTTTTTTCTTTCATCCATTCATCTCCTTTCGATATTTTTACTGATTAAAATTTGAAATTTCCTATAATTTTTATTTTGAGTTATTATCTAAAAACTTACTTTCAAGGATCCGCTAAAATACATTTCCTGCTTCTTAGGGCTTAAATAGTCTGAATGCGACATTGGCCTTGCATATCCAAAGTCAAAGTCAAAGATTTTTGTATCAAGCCTGATTCCAGCTGTCATTCCAGTTACATATCCAGTCCTGTATTTAGATTTGTCCCTGTTATACTTTGCAGCCCCGTATCCATAATTAACATATGGGGAAACAACCGCAAATTTCTTAACTGGAATACTGTATGCAATCTCATTGCTGACTTCTATAGCCTTGTCTCCCTGAATGGACTCCCTTGTATGGTAGCCCCCTACACTTCCGACACCGCCTATTGTCTGTCTTTCACTTCCGTACAGGACGTCGTTTGAGTAGCTCCCGCTAATATTTGCCCTGTATACAAGCTTGTTCGTTATGGGCTTGTAGTAGCTAAGGTTCATGCTGTATTTATGGAACTGCGCCTTTGGCGTAGTATCTATCTTTCCGCTGTCCCTTTCGGCATGAAATATTTTAAGCCCTCTCTCATATCCGAAAGAGCTTCCGAAAATCCCTCCGAAAAGTGAAGTTGTAGCATTAAGGCTTAAAGTACCTATAGCAAGCTTCCTGTCAGACAGTGCCGACTTTTCAAGATAGCTCTGGTTATGCTTTCTTTTAATCCCTAAATCAAGAGTAACCTTGCTTTTCTGATTCCTGAACAGTATTTTTTCCAGATCGGCAGACAACGTATGGCTGCCTGAATACATATCATATACTGTATTTGCTGAATAGAAGCTGCTTTCCTGAATACTTTTACTTGAATTAAGTTTCAAAGTATATGTCCTAAATTTCATTGTATATCCGAAATTAAACATGTCAAGCCGTCTTTTGTACGGCAATGTATCCCCATTTGCAGGATTATATCCAGCTGGCCCGATTGGCAAGATTTCTCCCGGCTCAAGCTGCTCCACCGGCTTTTTCCAGTCTCTATTGGGATTTTTCTTGGGAACAGTCATATATGTGAAATAGAAGTTGTCCCCAATTCCAAGAGGGCTGTCAATATTCAGATGCACTCCTCTTCTCCATATTCCGTTCTGCCTGCTGTCCCCATAGTTGTTAGCTAGGATTCCGACAGTATATTTATTTTTTAGAGTATTCTTTACCTGTATTCTTGAATGATTTTCCTTTGTGCCTGGAAGAACTTCCATAGTCATGCTATTAGCATTAATTGAGTTGAAGTTATCAGTCGCTGTGTCAATGTCCCTGATATTAAAAATTTTCTCTTTATTTACTGGAAACATGAAAAATTGTTTATATCTGTCAAGTTTATTATTAGAATTGATCTTAATATCTTCAATTTTACCAGCAATAATATCTAAATTTAAAATGCCAGTAGTTAAATCATTATTTTCATCCAATGCTACACTAGAAGTAGTATATCCTTTTGAAATTAACTTGTTAGTAATATCTGTAAGAAGATTTCTTATATCATTTGAGCTTAATTCAGAGTAAAGATACTTTTTGATAATTTTACTTTTTTCCTTTTTGGATAGAAGCTTGTTATCATCTTTTAAATTAATTATTTCAATTAAAAATTTATTAGAATTGTTGTTATCATTCTCAATTTCATTATTAATTTGTATCTGAGAATTATCAAATTTTGTATTTTCAAATTCCTTCTGCATTTTCTCCTGCCGCTGCCTGACTCTCTCCTGTTCAAGCTGTCTCTGCTGAATATCAATGATTCTGTTAGCCTCATTGACTGGAGCTGAAAAGGCAAGATTTGTAAGCAAAAATGTACCAAAAATTATTATTTTCTTATATCCCAAAATTTACCTCCTTTTTAATAAAAGATTAAAATATGCTAACATAAATTAAAAAAAAAGTCAAGTTTGATGTAAAAGTAATTTTTTTATTTTAAACATAAAAAAAACCATCTTATATTTATAAGACAGTTTATTATTAATTTAGCAAGTTTACAATATTTTTTTAGTATTGAATTCCAATACCTATTTTTATTATATTATTTTTTAGATTATTTAATCCATATGAAGTATTTATATCAAACATATCTGTAATTTTATATCTTAATCCAATATTGGCATTGACTGTTGTTTTTTTATAGTTTAAAGCATCAATTTTTGTTGTTAAGTCGACATCTCGTTTATTATGATACGAATTCTTCCCATATTTTTGTCTATATTCTACATTTCCATACAAATCTATTTTGTTTAACTCTGCTACACCATAAATACCTAATACACTATTTAACGCTGTTTCAGAGGTTTTTTTAGCTCCTATTTTATTAATTGCTCCTTCTTTAAGATTTAATACTCCGATACCTAAATATGGTTTTATATATCCATTTGTAAATAGATATTTATATCCTAATCTTGTTTCAATGTCGAATATATTTGAAGTATATTCTGCATCATTTATCCAATTATACGAAATAATATTACTTCCATCAAATTTATGTTTATTTGTAGAATATACTAGAGTTCCTATTAAATCAAATTTCTCATTAAAATCATATTTTGCATTCAATAAAAATTGGTATGAATCAATTTTTTCTTTTATTCCGTTATAAAAATCTTTATATTTTACTTTTGAATTTTGATATCCAAATAAGCCTCCTAATGTTAGTTTATCATAATTTTTATTCAAAGAAAGAATAACTCCATTACTCTTTCCATTATATTGTAAAGTATCATGTGTTTTATCGGTATATTTAGTTCCTACTCCACCTACATATTCAATATTTAAATCCCATTCTCCTTTTTCTATTTTTTTCTCAACATTTTTTATCATAGTCATTTTAGCATTTTCTACTAAATCTAAATCAACACGTGATCTTGGAATTACTAAAACTTTTTTTCTTTTATTTGAAGGTGCTACATTTCCTGTTATTGGAGTTGTTCCTGTTGAAGGTGTGCTTGGAGTCGGTGTTGAAATACCTGGTGTAGTTGTTGAGGCTGTATTTGGCGGTAAAACGTTTGTCGTTACGTGAGTAATAGCAGTGCTGGCGTTATTTGATCTAGATATAACAGATGGAGTGTATAAATTACCATTTAATACTCCAGATTCTGGTAAAGTAGCAGAATTTTCATCTAAATCTTGCCAAAAGTAATAATGTTTTGTAGAAACTGGTGCTCCTACTGGATAGGCACTGCTTCCATTTACTATTGTTCCTATTGTACCATTCGCTCCTTCTATTGTAATAGTTGTATTTGGATCTAAATCAAATCTTGTTCCTGTTTCTATTTTAGTTCCACTGTCTAATTTTATTACATATGTTCCGCCTTGATTTCCTAAAAACTGAACAATGCCTGAAAAATTATGACCTGCTTCAGTTAATGATCCATTTGATACTGATGATCCGTTATTGTACGATGTTATTGTCATTTTAGAAAATGAATTTATACCTAATAAAACAATTCCTAGTAATAATCTCTTTTTCATATTTTATCCTTTCTTATTCAAAGTTTTCTAAAAAATATTTTTCTTTATATTTTGAGATTTTTTGATTATTTATTAAAAATTTTCTTTTATTTATTCTGTTAAATATTGATAATCTTCTTAATTTTATTGATATAAAGAAAAAATATGTGATTTCTAAGAGGAAAAAGTCTATGAATTAATATTTTTTTGAATTAAAGTCAATTTCCCTAAATTTAAACTGAGTAATTTTAGCATAATTTAAATAAAAATTCAAATTTGAATATAAAACTTTTTTTAAAAAAATATAATTTTATCATTAACAAAAAGGTTCTTTTCTTTTTCATATTGACTATTATTTCTCATATGTAAGAAACAATAA